>NZ_JASATD010000056.1:0-20395 GCF_038440115.1 Ralstonia sp. OTU4908
CTCCTTGCGCACCGCCATCCGGCCGATATGGCCGTCGGGCAGCAGGCGGCCCGTGGCGACGGCGCGACCCGCCGTATCGTGCGCCAGTGCGTGCCAGCACTGGTCGTCCCACTCGTCCCACTCCAATTCAACGGGCACGCCTTGCTCGATGACAAACACGTCGTAGCGGATGGCGCGCGCTTCTTCGCGCACGGCATCCCAGCGCTCGACTTCAACACCGGCAAGCGGGCGGACAGATTCAGGGGCGGTCATGCTTCGTTCTCACACTTCAGGCTTCAGAACTTCAAAATTGAGGATGCGTTCGCGCAGCGTCTCAGGAATCGGCGCGGAGGTCTGCGTGGCCATGGGTGTGGCTGGACGGGCGCACACATAGATGACTTCGCCGGTGACGAGGTGTTCGTCTGCGCGATACATCTCGATGATAAAGCGGATGCTGGAGCGGCCCAGGCGTGCCACACGGCAGCGCAGGTCCAGCTCGTCGTCAAAGCGCGCGGAGGCGTGGTATTCGAGCGTGGATTTGACCACGTAGAAATCCACGCCAAAGGTGTCGACCACATCCACGGGATACCGCACGCCGATGCTCCGCCAGTATTCGGTGATGCACACATCGGCGTACAGCAGGTAGTGGCCGTTGAAGACGATGCCCTGCGCATCCACTTCGGCCCAGCGTACGCGCAGGGGCGTGCTGTGGCGGAAATCCTCGATCGCCATGCGGTCTCCTTGTGTGCTTTCGTCAGGGGGATTCGGTCTCGGTGCCGAAGGCGCGGCGTAGCGCGTTGGCGGCGTCGCGGTGTGCGTCTTCGACGGCCGGCACGAAGCGCCCGATCTTGAAGAAGTCGTGGATCATGCCTTCGTACAGTTTCAGCTCGACCGGTACCTGCGCCGCGCGCAGCTTGTTGGCGTACCCGATGCCGGCATCGCGGATCGGGTCGAAGCCGGCCACGGCAATCCAGGCAGGGCAGACGCCGGTCACGTCCGCGCCATGGCCGCCTGCATCGAGCGGGGCGAAACGCCAGTCGTCGCGGTCGGCATCGCTGCGCAGGTATTGAGAGAAGAACCAGTGGATCATGTCCTGCGTCAGCAGGTAGCCCTCGGCAAACTCACGGTGCGACGGCGTGGATTCACGCGCGGTGGTGCCGGGGTAGATCAGCAGCTGCAGCACAGGTGCCAGGCCGCGGTTGCGTGCCTCGATGGCGCTGATCGCGGCCAGCGTCCCGCCCGCGCTGTCGCCGCCGAATGCGATGCGGGCTGGGTCAGCGCCCATGGTGGGGGCTTCATCGAACACCCACTGCAGCACGTCGAATGCGTCGTTCGCTGCGGTCGGAAATTTCCAGTCGGGCCCAAGCCGGTAGTCCACTGACAACACCATCGCCCCCGATTTGGCCGCCAGCGACCGGCAAAGCTGGTCGTGCGTCTTGATGCTGCCCACGGTAAAACCACCGCCGTGGAAATACACCAGCAGGGGCAGCGGATCGGCCCAACTGGCCTCGCGCGCTGCGTACGTGCGGACAGGGATGGCATGGCCATCGCGCGCCGTCACCGTCAGGTCATGCACAGCTTCCAGCGCGATGGGCGGGATGTCGACGATGGGGCTGCTTTTTTCGTAGGCAATCTTGGCGTCGGCTGGGTCAAGGGCATTCAGCGGCGGACGCTTGGCACGCGCAACCAGATCGAGTAACTGGGCGACGTGCGGGTCGAGAGACGGGTGCTGCATGAGGGCGGGAACTGAACGATCGTTCTAATTTGGCTATCATCGGAGTATCCATTGAACCACGCCCGCACGGCAAGACGGGCGACGCAGACAAACACCCTACGGAGACAGCATGGCCCTCATCTTCTATCTCACCCACGTTCACCTTGGCTTCGGCACCATCAATGAACTGAAAAGCGAATGCGCACGCGTCGGCATCCGCCGGCCGATGATCGTGACCGACAAGGGCGTAGCCGCCGCAGGGCTGGCACAGCGCGCCATTGACGCCACGGGCGGCTTGCCCGTCACCGTGTTCGACGAAACGCCCTCCAACCCAACCGAGGCGATGGTGCTGAAGGCCACGGCGCAGTACAAGGACGCCGGCTGCGACGGGCTGATCGCCATTGGCGGCGGTTCGTCAATCGACCTGGCCAAAGGGATTGCGATTGCAGCCACGCATCCGGAGCCCCTCACCACCTACGCAACCATCGAGGGCGGCAGCACGAAGATCACTGAAGCGGCGGCGCCGCTGATCGCGATTCCAACCACGGCCGGAACGGGGAGCGAAGTGGCGCGCGGCGCGATCATCATCCTGGAAGACGGCCGCAAGCTTGGCTTTCACTCGTGGCACCTGCTGCCCAAGTCGGCCATCTGCGACGCAGAGCTGACGCTGGGTCTGCCGCCCGCGCTGACGGCCGCCACCGGCATGGACGCGATTGCGCATTGCATCGAGACCTTCCTGGCCCCGGCGTTCAACCCGCCCGCGGACGGCATCGCCCTGGATGGCCTCGAGCGTGCTTGGGCCAACATCGAACGAGCGACACGCGATGGTACTGACCGCGATGCGCGGCTGAACATGATGAGCGCGTCAATGCAAGGCGCGATGGCGTTCCAGAAGGGCTTGGGGTGCGTGCATTCGTTGTCGCACCCGCTGGGCGGCGTGAAGGTCGACGGCAAAACGGGGCTCCATCACGGCACGCTGAATGCGGTGGTGCTGCCGGCGGTGCTGCGCTTCAACGAGACAGCCGAGACGGTGGTGCGCGACAACCGCTACGCGCGCATGCGCCGCGTGATGAACCTGCCGGCGGGCGCTGACCTCGCCCAGGCCGTGCACGACCTGACGGCGCGGCTGGGTCTGCCGACCGGCCTGCGCCAGATGGGCGTGCCCGAAGATGCGCTGGAACACGTCGTGGAAGGCGCCCTGCTCGACCACTGCCACAAGACCAACCCGCGCATCGCCACAGCGGACGACTACCGCCGCATGCTGGCGGAATCGATGTAACCCGGGCGTTCAGGAAACGAACGACCGGATCAGCGCAGTAACACGCTCCGGTTGTTCGTGCACGACCCAGTGCGTGCCGTCGGGAATGCGCTCCAGGCGCATGTCAGGAATGAAGCGTTCCAACCCGTTGAGCAGGCTTTTCGGCAGCGCCATGTCCATCTCGCCCCAGATCACGAGCGTGGGCACCTTCACAATAAACGCCTCGGGCGGCATCTGGTCGATGCGCAACGGCGCCGTGCCCTCGGTGGGCGGGTGCAACGGCGAGGCGCGGTAATAGTTGACGCCGCCGGTCAGGCCATGCGAGCCGCCTTCGCCAGGCTGGCTCCAGGCGGCGTGATAGCGCGCCCGCACCTCGGGCGTGAACCATTCGGCCACGGGCTGGCCCATACCGCTGAAGAAGCCCTCGAGCTTTTCGAACTCGTTGGCGGCCAGCGCCTGCTCCGAGCCCGGCTGGCGTAGCCAATTCATATACGCTGATGAAGCCTGCTGCGCGGGATCGCTCAGCAGCGCATTCGCAAACACCCACGGGTGCGGCGAATTGACGATTACCAGCCGCTCCACCAACTCCGGATGCTGGATGGCGAGGTTCCAGCAGATCGCCCCGCCCCAGTCATGCGCCACCACGATGGCACGCTCGTAGCCCAGAGCGGCAATGAACTGCTCAAGGTCCTGCACCAGCAGTTTCGGGCGATACGCATCCACTGCGGCCGGCTTGCTCGAGAGGTTGTAGCCGCGCATGTCGGGCGCAACGGCGAAGTGCGTGTCGCCAAACGCAGCAAGCTGCGCTTCCCACTCGTACCAGAACTCCGGAAAGCCGTGAACGAACAGCATTAACGGTGCACCGGGCTTGCCGGCGCTGGCGTAATGCAGCCGCGTGCCGTTGGGCAGATCGGCGAATTGCGATTCCGTGATGGCGGCAGCGGTGGCGGTGTTCATGGCGATCTCGGCGTTGTGGCAGTCGTGGAGGTGGAATTACCCGCGAAGCGCATCGACCAGACGCGCGCGCACGTCCGGCTTGCCTTCAAACGGATCGGACGGATTGCGCTGCGAGATGATGTCTTCAAAGCGATGCTGCACAGGTGCCAGCGCGTGCGGATGCGAATAGATGTAGAAGCCTGCGTTGCGGATCGCATCGAACGTCATCTGGCCGACCTGCTCGGCGGTGACCTTGCCGGAGCTGACTGCTTTTTCCGACATGGCGCGCGAAACCAGCTGCGACTTGGTGGGCGGTGCCGTGTTCGCCAAATCCTGCGGGCGATTTCGGTCAGACTGTGTGATACCGGTCGGCACGAAGTACGGGCACAGCACCGAGCAATGGATCTGTTCGGTCACCAGGCTCAAGTCCTGGTACAGCGATTCTGACAACGCCACCACCGCGTGCTTGGACACGTTGTAGATGCCCATGGCCGGCGCGTTCAGCAGCCCCGCCATCGACGCCGTATTGACGATATGCCCCTCGTACGATGGATCCTTATTCGCGGCTTCGAGCATCAGCGGGGTGAAGATGCGCACACCGTGGATGACGCCGTGCAGGTTCACGCCGAGCACCCAATCCCAGTCGCGCTCGGAGTTTTCCCAGACCAGGCCGCCAGCGCCCACGCCGGCGTTGTTGAACAGCAGGTTGACCTTGCCGAACGTCTTGATGGCGGCATCAGCCAGCGCCTGCACATCCTCCACCTTCGACACGTCGACGCGCAGGCCAATCACTTCCACGCCTTGCGCCGAGAATTCAGCCACGGCGGCATCCAGCGCATCCTGCTGGATATCGGCCAGCACCAGCTTCATGCCCAACCCCGCGCCGATCTTGGCGAACTCCTTGCCGAAACCCGACGCACCGCCCGTGATGACGGCCACACCGCCTGCGAATTGCTTCATACGTGTCTCACTGATGTCGTTGTAGTAGAAAAGCCGATCGAGATGGCAAAGCCGTGTCAGCCTGCCGCCTCGACCTTGCGCACGGCATAACCCACGCGCGGAAAATGCACCACCACCTGGCCGACGCGCGCATCTTCGCGCAGCACGCCGACGCTGTCGCGCGTGGAGACGACGAGGTCTCCTTCGACAGGGTCGACGCCGTAGTCGACCGCCGCCACCGTCACGCGCGTGCCTTTGGGCAGGCCGTAGCTGTCGTCGAAGGTGGCCTTCGCTTCAGGTTCCGTCAGCGCATGCGGCGTGGCGACCTTGGCAATGTCCAGCGCCTCGGCCGACGTCATCGGTTGCGCCTGCGAATGGCCGAACGCAGCAACGCGATGCATCCACGCCACCACTTCGGGGTGCGCATCGAGAATGCCCGCCACCGCCGTCGCGCGGCGGATGAACCACAGGCAGTGGTAGACGGAAAAGTCGGCCACGGTCGGCTGCTCGCCAAACAAGAAGATGCGTTCACCCGTGGCCAGCTGGCGCTGCAGTTGTGCCAGGAAGACATTCAGCGTGGAGGTGGCTTCCGGCAGCGGCGTGCGCAAGCCGGTGCCGCCTACGCGCATCGCCTTGCGGTCTTCCACGAAGGCTTTGACGAAGGCTTCCGGCGCATCGCCGAACAGGCTTTGAAAGCCCGCCGGCTGCGTCACGAATGTCGCCGTGGCCCAGAACAGCGTCGTATCGGCCCACTGCGCCATGGCGAACACCGCCGCTGCATGTTCGGACGGCACGAGCCGCGGCAGCGGATGAATCGATTCGAGCACCTGCGCGATCAGCGCCGTATCGCAGTAGATGTCGGCGCCGATCTGCAGGAACGGCGTGCGCCGGTAGCCGCCGGTGAGCGGCATCACATCGGGCTTGGGCAAGATCGGCGGCACCGTGACGGACTTCCACGGCTGGTCTTTGTAGCCGAGGATCAAACGCACCTTCTCAGAAAACGGCGAGGTGGCGTAGTGATGCAGGATCAGGTCCGTCATGCGGGCTCCAGAAATGTGCGTTGCCGATCAGTCGAGCAGATCGGGTTGTTCTTTGACGATGCGCGCATACAGCGGCTGGAACTGGAACCACCCGGCCTGCGCCGATCCGACGATCGAGTACGCCTGGCGGGCAGCGGCATCGGAAATCGTGCGCGGTGCATCGCCGGTGCGGGCGGCAGCGGCTTCGGCCAGCAACTGCACCTGGCAGGAGCGCTCCATCGTGATGAACCACCACGCGGCCTCGTCGACCGTCTTGCCGACCGTCAGAAGGCCGTGGTTCTGCAGGATGGCGGCCTTGTTGTCGCCCAGCGCTTCTGCAATGCGCTGGCCTTCGTCCAGCTCGACCACCACGCCGCCGAAATCGTCATACACGGCATGGTCACCATAAAAAGCGCACACGTCTTGCGTGAGCGGATCGAGCTTGCGGCCGAGTGTCGACCACGCGCGGCCGTACGTGCTGTGCGAGTGCGCAGCGGCCACCGCATCGGGCCGTGCCTGATGCACGCGCGAGTGAATCGCAAACGCGGCGGCGTTGACCGGGTAATCGCCTTCCACCACGTTGCCGTGGTGATCGCAGCGAATCAGGTTCGACACCGTCACCTGGCTGAAATGCACGCCGAACGGGTTGACCCAGAAGCTGTCCTGATGCTCCGGATCGCGCGCCGTGATGTGCCCGGCCACGCCTTCGTCGAAACCGAATTTGGAGAACAGCCGGAACGCTGCCGCCAGGCGCTGTTTGCGATGCAGACGCTCTTCGGCCACGGTGGCAAATTGCGGCGGACGCGGCAGGTTGCGATAGCGGGCAGCAGCTTCGGGGCTGAGACCGGCGGCCATGCTGTCGGGCCGCTTGGCTTGCGTGGTTTCAGGTGCGTTCATGGTGTCTCCTTCACGCGTTTGTTGTGGGTGGGGCCATTCTGTGGCGGCCCTCGCCCAGCGGACTGTCAAGCGATTGACAGTCCGCGTGCGGCTCAGCTCAAACCAGCTTGACGAGTTGCTTGCCGAAATTCTTGCCCTTGAGCAGGCCCATGAACGCTTCCGGTGCGCTCGCCAAGCCCTGTGCCACGCTCTCGCGGAACTTCAGCTTGCCCTGCGCCACGAAGCCGCCCAGCTCGCGCAGTGCTTCCGGCCACACGTCCATGTGCTCCGAGACGATGAAGCCTTCGATGGTCAGGCGCGACACCAGGATCAACTGCGGGTTCTGCAGCGGCAGCGGCTGACCGTCGTAGCCGGCGATCATGCCGCACATGGCGATGCGGCCGAACGCATTCATGCGCGAGAGCACCGCATCCAGGATCGCGCCACCGACGTTCTCGAAGTACGAATCGATGCCGTCGGGCGTCGCTTCCTTGAGCATTTTGTACAGCTCCTTCGGGTCCTTCGCGGCCTTGTAGTCGATGCAGGCATCAAAGCCGAGTTCGTTGACCACGTAATCGCACTTGTCCTTGCCGCCGGCAAAGCCCACCACGCGGCAGCCTTTGAGCTTGGCGAGCTGGCCGACCACGCTGCCCACGGCGCCGGAAGCGGCGCTTACCGCCACGGTCTGGCCGGGCTTGGGATGCATGATCTTGTTCAGGCCATACCACGCCGTCACGCCCGGCATACCGACCGAACCGAGATACGCCGACAGCGGAATGTGGCGCGTATCGACCTTCTGAATGCCGCGCCCGTCGGACACGCCCACTTCCTGCCAGCCGAACATGCCGACCACGGCATCGCCCACGGCAAACGACGGGTTCCTGGACGCCTCCACCACGCCCACCGTGCCGCCGATCATCACCTCATCCAGCGGCTGCGGTTGTGCGTACGACTTGCTGTCGTTCATGCGGCCGCGCATGTACGGATCGAGCGACAGGAAATGGTTGCGCACCAGCACCTGGCCGTCCTGCAGCTCGGGAAGCTCCACCGTCTCCAGGCGGAAATTGTCGGGCGTCACGGCCCCTTGCGGGCGCGAAGCCAGAACGATGCGCTGATAGGTCTTCGACATGGAAAACGCTCCTGAATATCGGATATCGGTGTTGGGTCAGGTTGTTACTTGTGTTGCATGAAGTACTCGGCCAGCGCCGCATAGGCGCGATGCGTGACCGGATCATTGGCAGCATTGGCAGCGACCGGGTGCGAGGCATAGCGCACGATCGTCATCTGGGCCACCGGATCAATATAGATGCGCTGGCCATGGATGCCGCGCGCTTCGAACGTATGGTGGTCATTGCTCGAAACCCACCACATGTTGCGATACGAATAGCCGGGCAGCGTCGTGTAGCCTGCCTTGGCAAACTTGGCCGGATCGCCGCCGCGGCGAATGTCGTCGATCACGCTTTTGGGCAGGATCTGCTTGCCGTTGAAGCGGCCGTCGTTGCGGATCATCTCGCCAAAGCGCGCCAGGTCGCGCAGCGTGGTGTTCAGGCCACCGCCGCCCGATTCGGTACCGATGCTGTCCACCGAGAAATACGCGTCGTCCTGTGCGCCCATCGGTTGCCAGATGCGCTCGGACAGCAGCGACGCCAGCGATTTGTTCGACGCACGGCGCACGATCCACGCCAGTGTTTCAGCGTTGACGGTCTTGTACGAGAACTCCGCGTCGTGCTCGCCCTCCTTGCGCAGCGTCGTCAGGTAGTCGTAGAAATTGTCCGGGCCCTTGTAGCCGACCGGACGTGGCAGCATGCCGCCGGCGCGCGCGTAGGCCCAGACATCAGCGTTCGGGTCCGCATAGTTTTCGGAGTAACGCACGCCCACGGTCATGTCCATCACTTGGCGCACGGTGGCGTCGCCGTAAGCGGTGTCCTTCAGCTCTGGCACGTATTGCGTCACGGGCGCTGCAGGATCGAGCTTGCCGTCCGCCACCAGCATGGCGGCCAGCGTGCCGACAAACGATTTCGTGACCGACATGGCGATATGCTGCGTATGCGCATCGAGCGCGCCAAAGTAGCGCTCGTAGATCACCTTGCCCTTGTGCATGACGAGGATGCCGTCGGTGTAGGTCAGCTTGAGCGCCTCGGCAAACGTACGGCGCGTGCCGTTCGGATCCGTAAACAGCACGCCGCTGATATCGCGCTCCGCACGCGGTAGCTTGCTGACCGGGCCGTCGCCGCGCCACACCACACGCGTCGGCACAAACTCGCGCATGTGGCTATAGCCGTAGCGCGTGCGCGGGAACATGTTGCCCGCCAGGTCAAAGCGGATCGTGCGATCGGGCGGCGGCGGGAAGCCCTGCATCCAGCCCATCTTGTTCGGGTCGGATTCATCGGCCGTCAGCGGCTTCTGCATCGGCGGTGTCGGTGCGGGCGGCGCCTGCACCGTGGTTTTCGTGTCAGCGGCCGGCGCGGCAGCAGGCGCGGAGCTGGAGGCGCATCCTTCCAAGGTCATGATCAGTCCGGTGCAGCAAAGCAGAGTGACGGCAAGGGCGGACGCCGTCCGCCGCGCAGGTTGTTGCATGGTTGTCTCCGTGGTTGCTCTTCTTGTGTGCCGGACGCTGTCCGGTGTGCAACTGGGTACTTGGGTACAGCAAGTGCGGTGTTGACGCGTCAGCCGTCCGCACCGGGTTCGGGCGTGCGCGGCGGAGGCATGCGCTTGACGAACTTGAACGTGCCCGAGCCGCGTGCGACGAGCTTGTCGTCTGCATCGCGCACCTCGCCTTCGCAGAACGCCATGGTCGTGGACTGATGCACGCAACGTGCACTCGCCTTGAGGGTGCCGCGCCCGGGCTGCATGAACGCCGTCTTCATCTCGATCGTCACCACGCCGCGGCCATGCGCGTCGGCCGAGCGGCCGGCCATGGCCATGGCGACGTCGAGCATCGTCATGGTCACGCCACCGTGGGCCATTTCCCAGCTGTTCATGTGCTGCGCTTCGAGGGCGAGTTCGACCACGCCCTCACCATCGGCCACCTTCAGGCAGCGCATGCCGAGAAGCTTCAGGAAAGGAATGTCGATCGGAAAACCGTTGTTGTCTGCGTTCATGCTGCGTCAGAAAGAGTGAGAAGCAGCCGAAATTAGACCACGCTCACGCCGCCGTCGACGGCGAGGATCTGGCCGGTGATGTGCTTGGACGCATCCGACGCAAACAGCGCGGCCACGCCTTTCAGGTCTTCATCGTCGCCAATGCGGTGCAGCGGGGATTTTTCCGTCAGCTTGTCCACGCCGAGCTTTTCCAGCGAGCCGCGCGTCATCTTCGAGGGGAAGAAGCCCGGCGCAATCGCGTTGACGGTGATGTTGTGCTCGCCCCACTCGCCCGCCAGCGCGCGCGTGAAGTTGACCACCGCGCCCTTGCTGGTGTTGTACGCAATCGTGTCCAGCGAGCCCGGCGGATTGCCCTTCAGGCCCGCAATCGATGCCACGTTGACGATCTTTCCGTACTTGCGCGGGATCATCGAACGCTTGCCGATCTGCTGCGTGAGCAGGAACAGGCCGCGGATGTTCAGGTTCATCACCTTGTCCCACGCTTCGACTGGGTGGTCTTCCGCCGGTGCGCCCCACGTCGCGCCCGCGTTGTTGACGAGGATGTCGACGTGGCCGAGCTTGGCCAGCGCCTCATCGGCCAGGCGCTGGATGTCGGCTTCGACGGCACCGTCGGCGGCAATCCAGTCGGCCTCGATGCCAAGCGACTTCAGGTGCGCCTGCGCCTCCTTCAGCTCATCGGCCTTGCGGGCAGACAAAACGATGCGCGCGCCCTGCTCGCCCAATGCCTCGGCAATCTGCAGGCCGAGCCCGCGCGAGCCGCCGGTGATCAGCGCCGTCTTGCCGGAAAGATCGAAGAGGTGTTTCAGCGTACCCATGGTGTCTCCTGTGTCTCGTTGTGGTTGTGCGATGCCGTCAGAACCAGGCGTCCTGCATGTCCAGCGTGGTCGTGTCGAGCGAGCCCAGCAGCACGATCTGCGGGTCGATCTTCGGCAGTTCCCACTGGAAGAAATAGCGCGCGGCCTGCAGCTTGCCGCGGTAGAAATCGGCGTCTTCGCCTTGGGCGGCCGGCAATGCCTTGGCGGCGGCCAGCGCCTGCTCCAGCCAGATCCACGCGACGACGACGTGGCCGAACGCTTCCAGATAGACGGAGGCATTCGCCAGCGTCACGCGCGGGTCGCCGGCGGCCCACAGCGTCTGCGTGACCTTGGCCAGTTTCTGCGTCGCCATGCCGAGCGCACGGCCGTAGCCGACCAGCGTTTCATCGTCGGTTTCCAACGCACGGCCGACGGTGGCCTGCACGCGCTCACCGAGCGCGGCGAAAGCAGCGCCGTCCTGCATCACGACCTTGCGGCCCAGCAGGTCCAGGCCCTGGATACCGTGGGTACCTTCGTGAATCGGGTTCAGGCGGTTGTCGCGGTAGAACTGTTCGACGTTGTATTCGCGCGTGTACCCGTAACCGCCATGCACCTGGATCGCCAGGCTGTTGGCCTCCAGGCACCACTGCGACGGCCAGCTCTTCGCAATCGGCGTGAGGATGTCGAGCAGCAGACCGAGCTTGGCGCGTTTGGCCGCGTCGGTTTCCCCGCGTTCTTCATCGACGAGCTTGGCGCAATACAGGTTCAGGCCGAGCGCGCCTTCCACATACGCCTTCTGCGCCAGCAGCATGCGACGCACGTCGGCGTGATCGACGATGCGGATCTGCGGAGATGCTGCATCCTTGCCCGATGGCCCGACCGGACGGCCTTGGGGGCGATTGCGCGCGTAGTCCACCGCATGCAGATAACCCGTGTAGCCAAGCATCGTTGCGCCCATGCCGACGCCGATGCGCGCCTCGTTCATCATGTGGAACATGCACGCGAGGCCCTTGTGCGGCTCCCCGACGAGATAACCGATCGCCCCCGCGCGCGGCTGGCCGTCTGCCCCCTTCGGGCGGAACTGCGTGCCTTCGCCAAAGTTCAACAGGCAGTTGGTCGTGCCGCGATAGCCCATCTTGTGGTTCAAGCCGGCAAGCACCACGTCATTGCGCTCGCCAAGCGAGCCATCGGCGTTGACGAGGAACTTCGGCACGATGAACAGCGAAATGCCCTTCACGCCGGGAATCAGCTTGCCGTCAGGCCCGGGAATCTTTGCCAGCACGAGGTGGACGATGTTCTCCGACAACTCATGCTCGCCGGCGGAGATCCACATCTTGTTGCCGGTTAAACGGTACTGCGCGCCGAGCGGCGATTCGCCCTCGTACTCGGCCCGCGTGACGATGTCCGAGAGCGATGAGCCAGCCTGCGGCTCCGACAGGCACATCGTGCCGTAGAAGCGGCCTTCCATCTCGGGCTGCACGAACGTTTCGATCTGCGCGGGCGTGCCGTGCGCGAGCAGCAGATTCGCGTTGCCGATAGTGAGGAATGGATACGAACTGGTGCCGACGTTGGCAGCCTTGAAGAAGCCGAAGCCGGCCTTCTCGACCACGGTGGGCAGTTGCATGCCGCCGCGTTCAAAGTCCTGCCCGGCGGCCATGAGACCGGCCTTGTTGAAGGCATCCAGCGCTGCCTTTACCTCGGGAATGATGTGGACCTTCTTGCCGTCGAAGTGCGGTTCTTCCTGGTCGTTCTTCTTGTTATGCGGGGCGAACAGGTCTGTTGCGATGCGCTCGCACGTGTCCAGCGCGGCGTCGAAGGTTTCGCGGGAGTGGTCTGCGTAACGCGGAATGCGCGTGAGCGATTCGACGTTGAGCCATTCATAGAGCAAGAAGCTCAGGTCGCGGCGGGATAGCAGTTTCGAGGACATGATGTTGGTGGTGCATCCTGTGTTTCGTGCCCTGCCCGGGCCCGACTCACTTTCTTTGTCTTGCCAAAGAAAGTAAGCAAAGAAAGGCGCGCCCGAGATGGCGAAAGATTCCTTGAATTTCCGTAACCGGGCGGAGAAGGACCGAAACTCGCTGCGCTCAGACAGCGGTCCTTCTTTTTTCCGCCCGCTTACAGAAATTCAAGGTGCCATCTAGGGCAGGAACGGCAACGGCCAAACCGTTTCGGTGCATGGGCTGACGATTAAGCCAGCTCTGGCACAAACAAAACAGGCTCCCGTTTTGAGCGGGAGCCTGTCTGTTTAGAGCACCTCGAACAGGCCGGCTGCGCCTTGGCCGCCGCCGATGCACATGGTCACGACCACGTACTTGACGCCGCGGCGCTTGCCTTCGATCAACGCGTGGCCCACCAGGCGTGCGCCCGACACGCCGTACGGATGGCCCACGGCGATGGCGCCGCCGTTGACGTTCAGGCGGTCCATCGGAATGCCCAGCTTGTCAGCGCAGTACAGCACTTGCACGGCGAACGCTTCGTTGAGTTCCCACAGGCCGATGTCTTCGACCTTGAGACCCGCCTTCTTCAACAGCTTGGGTACGGCGAAGATGGGGCCGATGCCCATTTCGTCCGGCTCGCAGCCGGCCACGGCAAAGCCGCGGAACACACCCAGCGGCTGCAGGCCTTTGGCAGCGGCCACCTTGCCGTTCATCACCACGGCTGCGGATGCGCCATCGGAGAACTGGCTGGCATTGCCTGCGGTGATGACGCCGCCCGGAACTGCGGAGCGAATTTTTGCCACGCCTTCAAGCGTCGTGTCGGGGCGGATCCCTTCATCGGCGGAGATCGTGACTTCGCGGGTCATGAGCTGGCCGGTCTTGGCATCAGCCACGCCCATCACCGTCGTCATCGGGACGATCTCGTCGTTGAACTTTCCGGCAGCAGCAGCGGCGGCGGCGCGCTGCTGGCTTTGCACGCCGTACTCGTCCATGCGCTCCTTGGCGATGTTGTAGCGCTTGGCGACGTTCTCGGCGGTCTGGAGCATGTTCCAGTAGATTTCCGGCTTGTGCTTGTTGAGCCAGCCTTCGGTCATCATGTGGCGGTTCATTTCCTGCTGCACGCACGAGATGGATTCCACGCCGCCAGCCACGAAGATGTCGCCTTCATCGGCAATCACGCGCTGCGCGGCCATGGCGATGGTCTGCAGGCCCGACGAGCAGAAGCGGTTGACGGTCGCGCCCGGCACCGTCACGGGGCAGCCGGCACGCAGGGCGATCTGGCGGGCGATGTTGGCGCCAGTCGCGCCTTCCGGGTTCGCACAGCCCATCAGGATGTCTTCCACTTCGCCGGGTTCGATCTTGGCGCGCTCGATGGCGTGCTGAACCGCGTGGCCGCCCAGCGTGGCGCCGTGCGTCATGTTGAAGGCGCCCTTCCAGCTTTTGGCCAGGCCGGTACGTGCGGTGGAAACGATGACTGCTTCGGTCATGGTGTTGCTCCTCGTATCTGGTGGCGGGCGCACTGCATCGGCAGCGGCCCGGTATCTCTGTTATCCGTTCAAAACGTCCGCCGACTGCAACCGTGCGATGCCTGCATCCGTCATCCGCTGCCACGCCTGCGCGAGCGAACCGTTGAGGTCGATCGCGCGACAGGCATCCTCGATGACAGCGACCTCCAGCCCCGCAGCACGCGCATCCAGCGCAGACCATGCCACGCAAAAATCCGTGGCGAGGCCAACGCAGAACACGCGCTCGACCCCAAGCTCGCGCAGGTAGCCCAGCAGGCCGGTCGGCGTCTTCCGATCCGCTTCAAAGAATGCGGAATAGCTGTCGATGTGCGGGTGATAGCCCTTGCGGATGATCAACTGCGCGTGCGGCACGTCCAACCCATCTGCCAGCGCGGCGCCCGTGCTGCGCTGTACGCAGTGAACTGGCCACAGCACTTGCTCCCCATACGGCAGGTCGATCATGCCGAATGGCTGCGTACCAGGATGGTTGGCCGCGAACGACACGTGCTCGCTCGGGTGCCAGTCCTGCGTCAGCACAGTACGACCAACGGGCCCGAATGCCTTGGCGAGCAGGTTGACGACCGCGATGACCTGGTCGCCGTCCGGCACGGCCAACGCACCGCCGGGCAGAAAATCGTTCTGCACGTCGATGATCAGCAGGCAATCGGTGGACGTCAGTTGCATGGTGGTTCAGTCGCGTCAGTCGATTGATTCGCTGCTCATTCAGCCATTAAAGCCCTTGCCTTCATCGGCCAGCTTCTGCAGCAGCGGGGCAACCTTCCACGCTTCACCGTGGTAGCCCTTGCTGTAGCGGTGCATGGCTTGCGCGACGTTGTACAGGCCGACCGTGTCTGCGTAGAGCATCGGGCCACCGCGGAACAGCGGGAAGCCATAGCCGGTCAGGTACACCATGTCGATGTCGGAAGCCTTGGAGGCAATGCCCTCTTCCAGGATCTTCGCGCCTTCGTTGACCAGCGCGAACACCAGGCGCTCGACGATTTCCTCGTCCGAAATCTTGCGGCGCGTGATGCCCAGATCCTTCGAGTGCTGGACGATCATGTCGTTGACCTGCTGGTTCGGATACGGCTTGCGGTCGCCCGCCTTGTAGTCGTACCAGCCGCCGCCGGTCTTCTGACCAAAGCGGCCCATCTCGCACAGCAGATCGGCGGTCTTCGAGTAGACGATGTCCGGCTTGTCCACGGCGCGGCGCTTGCGGATGGCCCAGCCGATGTCGTTGCCGGCCAGATCGCCCATGCGGAACGGGCCCATGGCAAAGCCGAACTTCTCGATGGCCTTGTCGACCTGCTCGGGCAGCGCGCCTTCGTCCAGCAGGTAGCCGGCCTGGCGGCTGTACTGCTCGATCATGCGGTTGCCGATGAAGCCATCGCACACGCCGGAAACGACCGCCGTCTTCTTGATGGCCTTGGCCAGCTTCATGACGGTGGCCAGCACGTCCTTGGCGGTGTCCTTGCCACGCACGACTTCCAGCAACTTCATCACGTTGGCCGGGCTGAAGAAGTGCATGCCGACTACGTCTTGCGGGCGCTTGGTGAAGCTGGCGATTTTGTCGACGTCCAGCGTGGAGGTGTTCGACGCCAGTATCGCGCCCTGCTTGACGACTTCGTCCAGCTTCTTGAACACGACTTCCTTGACACCCATTTCTTCAAAGACGGCCTCGATGACGAGGTCGGCATCCTTGATGTCGTCGTAGGACAGCGTCGGGGTCAGCAGGGCCATGCGCTGCTCGACCTGCTCTTGCGTGAGCTTGCCCTTCTTGGCGCTGTTCTCGTAATTCTTGCGGATGGTGGCGACCCCGCGGTCCAGTGCTTCCTGCTTGGTTTCCAGGATCGTCACCGGAATGCCGGCGTTCAGGAAGTTCATCGAGATGCCGCCGCCCATCGTGCCCGCGCCGATCACGGCAACCTTCTCCACCTTGCGCACCGGCGTGTCTTCCGGCACGTCCGGAATCTTGCTCGCAGCGCGTTCACCAAAGAAGGCGTGGCGCAGTGCGCGCGATTCGGACGTATTCACCAGCTCGATGAACAAGTCACGCTCAAACTTGATGCCGTCGTCAAAGCGCTTTTCCACGGCGGCCTGCACGGCGTCAACGCACTTGCCCGGCGCCGGGAAATTCTTGGCGACGGCCGCGACGGTGTTGCGCGCAAATTGCAGGAAACCTTGCGGATTGTCGTGCTCGACCTTGCGATCGCGCAGCTTCGGCAGTTTGCCCTCGGCTGCGGCCTTCAGTGCGAAATCGATGGCACCGGCCATCAGGTCGCCTTCGATCATCTGGTCGAACAGACCGCTCTTGGCGAGCTTTTCCGACGGGATGGCGTTGCCGGAAACGATCATGTTCAGCGCCGGCTCCAGGCCGATCGCGCGCGGCAGGCGTTGCGTGCCGCCTGCGCCCGGCAGGATGCCCAGCTTCACTTCCGGCAGCGCGATCTGCGCGCCCGGTGCGGCCACGCGGAAATGGCAGCCCATCGCCAGTTCCAGCCCGCCGCCCATCGCCACCGAATGGATGGCCGCCACGACCGGCTTGCTGCTCGACTCGACTGCCTTGATGACAGCGTGCAGCGTCGGCTCTTGCGTGGCCTTGGGCGTATTGAATTCGCGGATATCCGCGCCGCCCGAGAAGGCCTTGCCTGCACCGGTGATCACGATGGCCTTGACGTTGGCGTCGTCGCCCGCTTTCACCATGCCCTCAACGATGCCCAGGCGCGTGGAGTGGCCAAGGCCGTTGACAGGCGGGTTGCTGAGCGTAATGACGGCAACGCCGTCCTGGACCTTGTACTCCGCAGTCATGCTGGTTCCTTTGATGATGCGAGGGCCGGCAAATGAGCCCACCGTGCCTCGCGGTTGAACTGTCTCTCTACTCTCGTTTTTTTAACGCGCGGTAAGGCCGCGACTCGACACAGAATACACAAAATAGCACGGTCGTTCAATTTTTATTTTTGCGCTGCGCGGCGCCGTCTGGCGGGCGATGCAGCGGCGCCCGGCGGGTTCAAACGCATGTGCCGCAGCATGGATTTTTTGCCCGCTGCGTGACGGTTTTGATAGAGTCGCGCATTTCGTTCGCCGGTGCCCATCAGGCGCGGGGACGTCTCGTCACATTTTGTCGATTTGATTCGCGATCCGAGCAAAATCGACCACTCTGTATCCATGTCAGAACACGCTACCCCGTCCTCAGAGACGCCGGGCTTGCGCCGCACCTTGCGCGCGCGCCATCTCACCATGATCGCCATCGGCGGGTCGATCGGCACCGGGCTTTTCGTGGCCTCGGGCGCGTCGGTCTCGCAGGCCGGCCCCGGAGGCGCCCTCGCCGCCTACATCCTGATCGGGGCGATGGTCTACTTTCTGATGACCAGCCTGGGCGAACTTGCTGCCTACATGCCGGTTTCCGGGTCGTTTGCCACCTACGGCGCGCTGTACGTAGACGAAGGCTTTGGCTTCGCGCTCGGCTGGAACTATTGGTACAACTGGGCCGTGACGATTGCCGTTGAACTGGCGGCCGCGCAGCTCGTCATGCATTACTGGTTTCCGGATGTGCCGGGCGTGCTGTGGAGCGCCGTGTTCCTCGCCATCATGTTCCTGCTCAACGCCATCTCGGTGCGCGGCTTTGGCGAGGCGGAATACTGGTTCGCGCTCGTCAAGGTGGTCACGGTCATCTTCTTTATCGGCATTGGCCTGGCGATGATCTTCGGGATCATGAAGGGCGGTCCGCAATCGGGCCTGCCGAACCTGACGATCGGCGATGCGCCGTTCGTGGGCGGGTTGCCGGCGATGATCGGCGTGGCGATGATCGCGGGGTTCTCGTTCCAGGGGACGGAGCTGATTGGCGTGGCGGCCGGCGAATCGGCCGACCCGGCGCGCACCATTCCGCGTGCGGTCAAACAGGTGTTCTGGCGCATCCTGCTGTTCTATGTGCTGGCGATTTTCATCATCGGCGTGCTGGTGCCGTACACCGATCCGAATCTGCTGTCCACGGAAGTCACCAACATTGGCGTGAGCCCGTTCACGCTGGTGTTCAAGCATGCTGGCCTGGCATTTGCCGCCGGGCTGATGAATGCGGTGATCCTGACGGCCGTGCTGTCGGCTGGCAACTCGGGCATGTATGCATCCACGCGCATGCTCTACAACCTCGCCACCGAGGGCCGCGCACCGCGCGTCTTTGCGCAACTGACCCGGAACGGTGTGCCGCGCAATGCGCTGTTTGCCACGACCGCCGTCGGCGCGCTGTGTTTCCTGAGTTCGCTGTTTGGCGACAAGACGGTCTACCTGTGGCTGCTGAACACATCTGGCATGACCGGGTTCGTGGCATGGCTTGGGATTGCCGTGAGCCACTATCGCTTCCGCAAGGGGCTCGTGGCGCAGGGGCATGATCCGGCGCAGTTGCCATACCGCTCCAAGTTTTTCCCATATGGCCCGTTGTTCGCGTTCGGGCTGTGCCTGGTCATCACGCTCGGCCAGAACTACCAGGCCTTTACCAGCGGCACCGTCGATTGGCCGGCGGTGATCGCCACGTACATCGGCATCCCCGTCTTCTTTCTGATCTGGATCGGTTACCGGCTGGTGCGTGGCGGCGGCATTGTCCGTTACCAGGACATGCACTTCCCGCGCCCGCCAGTGCTGCGCGATTCGCTGGCCGGCCAAGACCCCGGCCCCGAATTGCCGACCGTGGCAAACAGTACCCAGTAATCATTCCCCGCTCCGCCAGCCGTTTGCACAGCATCCGGCCGGCGCTTTTATTGGGGCGCCCGCTCCGGCGCTACCGGCTATGCATACACCCATCACCCCCACCGGCCTCGAAGCCCAATCCGAACTGCGCCGACGCCTGCGCTCGCGCCACCTGATGATGATCGCCCTGGGCGGCGCCATCGGCACGGGGCTCTTCGTTGCGTCCGGCGCGTCCATTGCGCAGGCTGGCCCCGGCGGCGCACTGCTGACCTATACGCTGATCGGCGTGATGGTCTATTGCCTGATGACGAGTCTTGGCGAGCTGGCGGTACATCTGCCCGTCTCGGGCTCGTTCGTGACTTACAGCCGCCTGTATGTCGAAGAAGGCTTCGGCTTTGCGCTCGGATGGAATTACTGGTTTGCGCTGGCCGTGTCCGTGGCCGTGGAACTGGCCGCCGCGCAACTCGTGATGAAGTACTGGTTCCCGGGTGTCTCGGGCATGGTCTGGAGCGCCGCATTCCTGCTGCTGATGTTTGGCCTCAACGCCTTTTCCGTGCGTGGCTTTGGCGAGGCGGAATACTGGTTCTCGATGATCAAGGTAGTGACGATCGTCGTGTTCCTGCTGATCGGCCTCGCGATGATCTTCGGCATCATGCACGGCGGCCCACAGTCGGGTTGGCAGAACTTCGCCGTGGGTGATGCGCCGTTCGTGGGCGGGGTGCCTGCCATGGTGGGTGTGGCGATGATTGCCGGGTTTTCGTTCCAGGGTGTCGAAACCATCGGCGTGGCCGCCGGCGAGGCGGAGAACCCTTCGCGCACGATTCCCCGCGCCATCCGCCAGACGTTCTGGCGCATTCTGCTGTTCTACGTGCTGGCGATCCTGATCATCGGCGTGCTGCTGCCATACACCGACCCGAACCTGCTGCGCAATGAAGCGACGGACGTCGGCGTCAGTCCGTTCGCACTGGTGTTCCAGCACGCGGGCCTCGCGTTTGCGGCCGGGATGATGAATGCGGTGGTGCTGACCGCGCTGCTGTCGTCCGGCACGTCGAGCCTCTATGTGTCGACGCGGATTCTGTACGATTTGGCGCTCGAAGGCCAAGCGCCGCGCTGGTTTGCCAAGGTGTCTGCCAATGGCGTGCCGCATCGCGCGCTGCTGGCCACGTCCGCTGTTGGCGCGCTGTGCTTCTTCAGCTCTTTGTTTGGCGATCAGGTGGTCTACCTGTGGCTGCTGAATACGTCTGCGGTAACGTGCTTCATCGCCTGGTTCGGCATAGCGCTGGCGCACTATCGATTCCGCAAGGGATTCACGAGCCAGGGCCATTCAGTGGAGCAACTGGCGTATCGGTCGCCGTTCTTCCCATTCGGGCCGATCATGGTGGCGATCCTGTGCGCGGTGATCATCCTTGGGCAGAACACCAAGGCACTGTTTGCACCGGTGGACAACTTCGGCGCCTTCATCGCAACGTATTGCGGCGTGATCCTGTTCGTGGCGATCTGGCTGGCTTACCGCTGGAAATTCAAGACGCGATTCGTGAAGTACACCGAGATGCAGTTCAGCCCGGCGCATCTGCAACAACCCGAACCTACAAACGTCACTGCGACGGGCGTGGTTGCCAACTAGGCAAAACAAAAGGTAATTCCCACCCAAACCGGACCA
>NZ_JASATD010000057.1:0-20369 GCF_038440115.1 Ralstonia sp. OTU4908
CTGGCACGTTGACCGACAGTCGGTAGAATCCACGGGCCGCCAGTGCTTGCACCTGGCGATAACGCCAAACAACCAGACAGAAGAGGGGACGTGCCAATGAGCAAATCCAAGCGCCCTCTGTACGGCGAGGACGCTGCGGCTCTGCGAAAGAAAGCCGGGTTCACTCAGGTGGAATTAGCCCAACGGTGGGGGTTAAGTCGCTCGCAAATTGGCCGCTATGAGAGGGTGGGAGAAATCGTGCCGCAACGGATAGCCGACGCCTATTACGGCTTGGCCTTCGGCCAGCAGAACGCCTAAAATATGCCGCATGGATGCGGCATTTGGCGCTTGCGTGCGCTACAATCCGTGCAGCCTCTCGGCTAGAGCGGCGCGCTCAGCGCGCCGCTCGTTGGAACAAGGGGGGAGTCGCGCCAACCGCCGCGATTCCAAAATCGAACGCATAGCTCGTTCGCCGCGTTCGCGCGGCGTTTGGTAACAATGACGAACTCAATGGACCGCCTTGCCTTGCGCAGCATGTCTGCGGGGCGCTTGATGCGCGTGGCTGTCGCGCGATCCTCGCTTGGGATCGCACTCGCTGTCTCGCCTTGGATCGCTCACAGCCAGGAAGCCGCCCAGCCGGTAGCCTCTGCTGTCGGAGCTTCACAACCGACGCTGCCTGCCGGCGCGGATGCGGGCGATGCTCAGGCCGGCTATCGCAGGTACTCAAGCAACAGAAAGACGAACGACCGGCTCAACGCCGTTTTCGCACTGATCCGAACGGAGGGCAACGGCCTGACTTGGGAAAAGGCACAACCGGAAGACGAAGCTGAAGACCCGGTTCGTGTGGCAGCGAAACCGGTTTCGGGGAAGGGCGCGAAAGATGCCACAACCGCCACGACCAGCAAGGATGCTGCCAAGCCGGCTGCGCCTGAACCACCCAAGCCTGAACCGCTGCCCGTGCTGACTTGGACATTCAAGCCAAACGCGACGGCACGCGAAACGCTCTCGACATGGGCAAAAGCGGCCGGCTGGAATGAACCGAAGTGGAACGCAACGAATCCCTTCCAAGGACAAGGCGAGGTGCGCGGCACGTTCATCGACGCACTTCAAGCAATGGCCTCTGCCGCACCGCAGTTGGATTTTCGCGCCGAAATCGATAAGCGCGAAATCATCGTCACCGACGCTAGCTCACACTAGCGTATCCCACTTTGTCTATCGCAACATGCCGAATGATTGGAAAATTCAATCGGCATTGCGATAGACATATCGAATTACCTTGATTATGATGGAATCGTAGTCATCGATCAGGATATTTCGCAAGAAGCTCATCAACCGGAGAAGAACATGAAGCACGAGGGAGTTTTCACCAAGTCCGCCAAACTGATTGCCGTGGCATCGTTTGCGCTCTTCCTGGCCGCCTGCGGTGGCGGCGGCGACGGCGGCTCCACCGCCAGCAATGGTGGCAGCACGGGAGGAACTGGCGGCACTGGCGGCACGACAACGCCGGCAGGAACGCCGATTGATCCGTATACCGGCCAGGCTGCGACCGGCACGCCCACGGCGAGCGTCAGTGGTTCCGTGGTCAACGGCCCCACGGCCGGCGCAACGGTGACGGCTTATGTGGTGAACAGCGACGGCACCAACGGCACGCAGCTCGGGGCGACCACAACGGACGCGTCCGGCGCGTTCAGCATGACGTTGAGCCAGGCTCCGGCCGGCATGGTCCGCTTTGTCGCCACGGGCGGTACGTTCACATCGGAGGCCGATAGCTCGCAGCAGAAGAACGTCGCTCTCCAGCTCGTTGCGCCTTATGTCACGACCTCGCTGTCGAACTTCGTGATTACGCCCGTGACGCACCTGGCGTCCACGCAGATTGCCTATCTGGCATCGACGGGCGGCAAGAGCCTGGCAACGGCGTACACGACGGCATCCTCGGCCGTGCTGCAACTGCTGACGGGCAACAACGTCATCGCCTCGGCCAACCGAACCCATGGCGGCGTGGACTACTTGTCCATCGTGCCTGGCACGGCGCAGGACACGAACCACACGTACGCGGACACGTTGACGGGCGTGGAATACTACGGCGTCGCGCACGACCTGCCGTCGCACGTCGCGCTGCGCGTCCTGATGCTGAGCAGCGTGACCGGCAGGCCGTCTGTCAATGACAGCAACGGCCAGGCGATCAACGTTGGCACGTGGACGGGCAGCACGTTCGATGAGAGCCAGCCCTACACCCTGGCGCAACTGTCGTCCACGGTGGGCGGCGGTTTGCCGGCGAACGATGTGCTTGCGCTGGTGCAAACCATGAACGCTGTGACGGCCTGCACGACCGGCGACCACGCAAGCTACTACCTGCGCTACCCGCTGGCGCAGGGCCAGTCGGACTATCTGGACACGGCAGCCTGCGGCGCGTACACAAACAATCTGAACGCGGTCAAGTCGAAGGTCGCGACGAACAACCGCAGCAAGTATGTGAGCTGAAGCACTGTTTCTCTAAGGCACAAAAAAGCCCGGCATTGCCGGGCTTTTTTTCTACACGCCATCAATAACTGCAACCCGCATTCACCATGACGGTTTGTTGTGTTCCGTCTGCGAAATTGGCGATAAATCCACCACATGGACCGCCAGGAGAGCCTTGACCCCAGTAAAATCCAACAACGGGACCGTGCGGCCCGCTGCCACCTGGTTGTCGCCACACACCGGATTGGCAGGACAGAATCTTTCCTGTCGGATCAGTTGTGATGCCGTTCCTTGAGCAACCATACCCCTCCCACGATAGAGCCGGCAAATACACGACGTTGTTGGCAACCAGCGCACCATTCACTGTGTGCGTGCCATACACCGTTTGATTGCCCCAAATGTTGCTATTGCTCGCGTTCATTTGGCCTGCTGTGGCAGTACCGCCGACCCAAAGACTTCCATTGGATTGAATGTAGTTGCCATAGACACCGTTGGCACTCATATTGCCCGAGACATTGGCGTTTCCATTGGCGTTGACGGTGCCCGCGTTCATTGGGACATAGTTGCCATTGGTGTCCTGCATGTAGGCAGACCCACCAGGCGCAGCGCGAACCGCGATATTGGTGGAGTCCCCATACAGCGCGGTTCCGGCAATCTTCAGGCTGTTACCGGCCGGAAGGGTCATGGTGCTTGCGGTGGCCGGCCCCGTGTTCAAAGACGCTGACGAGATATTGCCGGCCCCAGTAATGTTCTGCCCGTTGGCCTGCATGGTGCCAGTCAGCTTGCGGCTGCCATCGAGCTTGTAGAAGGGCAGGGTATCGACGTATCCCGTCGTCAGAGACCCTGCACGCATGGCAATCGCGCCTGAGCCGCCACCAGCGTTGGGCAGGCTCCATGAACCGGCTACCCCAGTGAAGTTGGACGGGTTGCCGGGGAGAGCCTGGCCACCATCGAGGCCAGCCGCATTCATGACATACGCGGCCAGGTCATTGCGAACGTTGCCCTGCAAATCGCGGTACTGGCTTGTGGTGATGGTCGCCGGCAAGGTACAGCCAACACCGGGGCAATTCGACGGCTGGATGGATACCGCGAGCGTCAGCTTGCCTGGATTGTTGGTGGTGAAGCCCAAGGGCAAGAACCCGTTTTGCTGCAACTCTGCGACAGTCGGAGCAAGCGGATTGGCAATCGTGATGGTGCCACCCGAAGGATTGGTAATCGGGCCTGCGGATCGCCCTGCGAGCACGTCGCCGTTCGTCGCGATGTACTTGTTCACACCACCTTGCAAGCCGCTCAGATATTGGCCAGTGGAGATGGCGATGGTTCGCTCTGCCGTGCGCAGCGTCTGCATGTCCATCTGGACAATGCTAGAGGCGAGGATTGCCGACCCGAGTGTAATGTCCAACATCAATGACATACGACCCCCTACATTCTTGTTAACGAAGAATGGGCCTGCTGCTTACGCGCGCAGGCCCATTTCGGCATCTTACTGCCTTTGAACGACGATTGTGTTGTTCGTCGCGTTGCAGGAAGCCGTCGGGTCAAATTTGCCGCCAAATGCTTTGACGCTCGTGCCGTTCAAGGACATGGTGGCCGCACTGCCGGCTACGCCTTGAAGTACCTTCTTGCACGACTCCTGGGCAAAACCAACAAGCGTGTACTGGCCGGCATCGTTGGCAGATTGGACCGTGCCAGGTGCAACGGTCAAAGTGCCACCACCCTTGATGTTCACCACACCACCGCCAGCGTCTTGGATCGTCGCGAATCCATTGAACAAGCCGGATTTCTCGGCGTTGGCCGTGGTGAACTGCCCCCACTGGCCGGTATAGAGGTTGCTGGAGTTGGAGGCCATCTCATTGAACTCCTTCACGAAATCGGAACCGACCTGACCACCCGAGCCCCGATTGAAGGCCAGGATGTAGACAAGAGCGATGCCGGCAGCAATGATCGCCCACAGCATAAAGTTCTCGATGGTTGCGCCTGCTTGGCGGCCAAGGCCCCGCTTGAGGCCACGGCGGATGCCGCGCGAGGTGACAACAACGCTCCCGTTCATTTGCTTCTTCATAGTTGCACTCCTTGTGAAAACACTGACGTGGTAGATAAAAGTGGTTTGCCGCCTTATCGGGTCGGCATATAGGTGCTCATGCTGACTGCATCTTGAAACTGCCATCCCATCGAATAGAACCCGGCCTGAATGCCGATCACAACGGCGACCAGCAGGATTCGGGACCAGAGCTGGATACGCAATGCGCGTCGCTCCATTTCCTTCGGGGATTTCGCGAGCGAGTTTTTTGCGACGATGCGCAGCATCTGCGATACGTCGGCATAGTCGGCAATGTCTTGCATGCGGAACTCAACATCGCGGTCGACCATGCCAACCTTGAAGTTCTCGCCCTTGGCGTGCGGGTTTTCCTCGTAATTGGCGAGGATGCGTCGAATGTGGTGAGACAGCCAGACCGTCGAACTTGACTGAATGAGCCGCAATGCGTTCGGGACCGATATCACGCGGTTGTTAATGCGTTCGGTAACAGCAGACAGGGTGACGAAGAACGACACCGCTTGAAACTCGGCGTACAGCTTGTAGTGCAGGATATGCCGGTCCAGCCACTCGCGATGTTTCCCGATGTAGTTCGGCACAGACCAGATCACGAGTCCAACGAAGGCCGCAATGAATGCGATCCAGATCGGCCAGAAATGCCGCACCAGAAAGCTCATCCAATGCATGACGATGGCCGCCGTTCCCAGGGTCTCAACGGGCACGTTTGACGGCAAGCCGCGCTCAATCTCAGGAATGATCGAGAAAGAGTAGAAGCCCACAAAAATCTGTGCTGCGATGAACGCGAAGATCAGAGTGAACCAAATCACCGCGATTGCGTCCTTCGTGGCGTCGAGTGCCGCCGTCACCTCCGACAGCTCCTTGAGGCCCTTCGCCAAGTTGCCGTGCTTCTCGGCAACCATCAGGGGGGCATAGTCTTCGGATGGAACGCTGTCTCGAATGGCATCCGCGAACGAGGCTTCCATTCGATAGTTTTCCAGCCATCGAGCCGCCAATCGCCCCTTTGGCTCGCCTGGATAGCGCTCAGCAATACGTTCGATGTGTACGGAGATGTTGATGCTAGGCATCGCCTCCATCGTCTCGGACAAGTCGTTGTAGAACGCGGCGCGCTCGCGTGCGAACTTCCGTCGATCCTTCGTGAAGCGATCCCCGATCAAGGGCAGGCTTTTCGCCAGGTCGCCCAATGGACGGCCGATCTTTTCGGTCAATTGCATCATTGGACGCTCGTGAGAGTGTGAAGGCTGTTGGTACGCCGGAAGAGCCTGGCTTGCTCGTGCTCATACTGGTCGACGGTCTGGAAGCGTTTCTCGGCCATAGAGAGGCAGATTTCTCCGCGCGCCACCTTGTACATCGCAATCTCGAACGGAGTCTTCCCATCCGAGTTGTCGCTTTCGAATCCAGCCGTGCGAAGAGAACGGTAGTAGTGCTGCAACTCGATGTTCTTGGATTCGCGAATCAACAAGAGCATGTCGGTCGTCGGTTCAATGATCTGCGCGACAGGGGTTCGGCCACGAATGCCATTGAGTTCCGGCACACCCTCACGCATGCAATGGCTGCAACCGTGTGGGTTGCGCACCTTCATACCGTCCACGTCGAAAGAGAAGAGGCGATGCACGCGATTGAGCGATTCCGTAGAGGCAATCCCGATCGATGTTGCGGCAATCTCCACAATGGCGGGATCGTCGCTGTTCAGCGCAGCTTTCAACACTTCCAAGGTGTGCGGGTCGTTGACGGGCAGGGCGCACGATTGGCAGTTCTTTGGAACAAGCGCGAGGTGAATCAGCATCTTCAGGAAATCGGGCATCGTCACCACGTCGAGCGACAAGCCAAACTCTTCGCTGATGAGACGCTGAGGGATAGCCAGGGCATTCGGGGCGTGGACCGTGCAAAAGCTTGGTTGCCCGGCAAGCACAGCGTCACGGAACGCGCTTGTTGTATTCACGTCCCGCAGTTCGGAAATAACGGTTGCATCCGGGTCCGTCCGCTTGTTTGCCATGCTGAACGGCGTGAAAGCATCCTTGCCTTGATCGTCACCGATGCCGCGCGAAGTTGAGTGCTGGTTCGCGCCCTCATGGTTATGCAGGTACTCAATCGGGTCTTCAGCGGTATTGATTTCAAAGTGAGAGGGCAGCAAACCGACGATGGTTTGCAGGAGCTTGGACTTACCGGAGTTCACACGGCCCGAGATGACCCAGCCGCCACCGTCCGCGCGAAGGGCGCGCAGCAGCGTCTTTTCCTGGTACTCGGGGAGACCGGCTCCATTCGGGTGCATGCCCAGCGACGTATAAACGTCGCTCGCGTCGAGCTGCATCACGCGAAGCGTGACCTTGAGCCCCTTGTGGATCGGGAACTGTGACCAACGAAAGCCAAGGCGTTGCCTCCCGATGGTTTCCTCGATCTGGCACTGCAAAACCTCACGCTCAGAGTAGGAGCTGGTCGACGTGGAATTGCCTCGGAACGAATACCAGAAGCTCAGCATGCGCAGCATCTGCCCCGACTGCATGCGGAACTTCTTCGGCCGGATCACATTGCCATCCATGCGGAAGCCGGTATTGGAATATTCCTGCTCGGCCCGGTAGCGAAAGTGGATATCGGAGACGCCGTTAGCGACGGCAAATTCGGCAATGTCAACGAAGATTTTGTAGAAGGGACTGTCGCGGTCGGCCGCAAGACGCGACGCCACGTCGGCACCGTTATCAGCGCGGGCCAACTCGGACACAACGGCTTGCGTCGCCACATAGACTGCCGGCGCATCCGGGCGGTATCCCTTCTTTTGCAGGTCCGAGTAAATCTGGTCAACCACATCGTTGCCCACCATGTCTCGAATGAGCACGATTGCGAATACACGCTTTTGCTCATCCGAAGCGGGGCGAAGCTGGACCGGACAAATGGAGTGCTTCAGCTCATCGCGGATCGCTACGTCAGCTTGCAACGACTTGATGAACGGCGGCAGCTCGGCCGTAGCGAAAATCTCGCGCTCAGCGATTTGATATTCACCATGCCGCGCCGATTCCCCCGATTCGCCATCAGCATCGAGTACAACGCGATTGAAGGCCCTGGCGGGCATGGCTTCAGGCACGGCTAGCCGTTCAGACTGCTGAGGCTTCGCTGTCGCTTTCAGCCGGCCAGCGATACGCAGAAATGGGTTCGGCAGGTTCTTGAGCATGATTAGCGGTAGGCGGGTTGGGACGGCATTCCGGGGAACAGGCCAGGAGTCATCGGCTGCGCGGCAGGCTTCGCGCTTGAGAGTTGGTCGGGGTCCGCCTGATAGCCGGTTGTCGCATACAGCGGCCATACGTGCGGCTTGCCGCGTTTATCAACGACCGTCAGCGCTGAATCCGAGATAGCCGTAACGGTGTAGCCGTCGAACTTCTTGCCCTTGTAGACACCACCCGGCACCAGGCGGCCATTGATGGCAAGTTGCCCGTGGTAGTTGTTCGTGCCGTCTTCGGTGCTCAACCCATAGACGGAGAAGAAGCACGGCTTGTTGACGTCCTCGGGGCATGCCTCGCTGAAGCGCGGGCGCGGTGGCTTTTCGGCGGGCGGTAGGGCGGCCGTTGGTGCTGGGAGCTGCGGCATCGCGGGCATCTGGCCTGGCTGCGGCGTCGCGGGGGCCTCGGCGGCCTTGAGTTTGTCGAGCTGGGCCTTGTAGGCGCGGCGCTGCCCCAAGTCCTCCCAGTCTCCCAGCGTTGGCGTGCGATCGACGCCGGGAATGCCGCCATTGGCTTTTGCCTGCGTGGTTGCTTGCGCCGCAGGCGCTGCGGGCGCGAGCGACGCGGTGGGTTGTTGCACGGGAGCCGGCGCGGGGGGCGGCGCAGGCTGCGCGCTCGCGCCTGGCAAGCCAGGTGTGGCGGTCACAGATGGTGCCCGCTGAACTGCGGGGGCGGGAGCAACCGGTGCAGTCGCGGGTTGCGCGGCAGGAACCAGAGGTGCATTCAGCGATGGCGAGGTAGGCCCCGCGTTGGCCAAAGCCGGCAGGAGTGCGAAACACAGTGCCGCAAGCGGCGCGGTCGTCTTGATTGCTTTCATGTTGTCCTCAGTTGCGCGTAATGAGTTCGCCGTCAAGCGCCACATGGAAGGGCGTCTCGGCGTTGTCGGTGGTCTCTTCCACGGTCAGCTCAGCCTTGCTCAAGGTCGAGTAGGTTGGGAAAGAGCCGAGCAGCTTCACGTATTGGGATGACCCGTTGTATGACCAGTGTGTGGCGCGATATACCGGCCCCTTGATCCCCGTCACGGGCACGCCTGCGGGCACGAGAAATGGAACCGCTTCGGGCAGCGTGTCAGCCTTCACCAACCGTCCAGCCGCTTGCATCTGCGAGACGAACCGCACATCGCGGTCGTCGCTCAACCCGGCTTTGGCAAGCAGCTTCCCAAGCGTGGTTTTCTGCATCACTGGCGGCTTGACACTGACGACCATCTGATCGGGCTGTGCCAGGTAGACGGATTGCGACTGGTATTCCTTCGGCGCGGCTGCGAAGAAGGTTTCGTTCGTCGCAAAGTCCTTGTTCGCGCGGAAGAACGTTAGCTGGCACTGCGGCGTACCAGACCACGGCACGTAAGCCTGCGCCTGCGTGTTCGGGGCATGGAAGTCGCATGCGGCCTTTTTGAGTTCCCACCCACCGTAGGTCGTGCGCAACGTCGTGCGCATCCACTGATACCACTCGGTGTAGTCCGGGGCGAGAACAACAGCATCGTCAGCGTGAGCCTGGATGTTCTCTTGATACAGCTCCGTGGGCGTCTTCTGCTCGTTCGGATTCGGGGGGAAATAGGCTTGCTTCGCGACGTAGATCGCGGCACCCACCATGCCAATCGTCACGATCGACAGAGCAATGCGCTTGTAGAAGGCTGCGCGCGTGGGGGGCTTCAGCAAACAGGTTGCGTCAGCGTGCTTTGCAACGTCTTCAAGCGACAAGGCGTCGGGCTTACTGGGCAGCGGAGCATCTGCGTCGCCCACCAGCGTGAAGCCTTCTCCACCGCACTGGCGGCCGAAGTCCAGATACACGCGATTTAGCAAATCGCCCGTCAGTCCCGTCAGGTCAAAGCGCGTCGCCGGCCGGCCTTTCATGAGGCCAATGGCCGCGAAATTGCGATCGGGCGTACGGAACACCAGCAGAGCATTCGCCGGCAAGCCAGGGATGCGGCCGAACGCTTGCGCAGCCGCATAGAGCGGCCCCGAGGTTGCCGGCAGCGTCATTTCCTTGGTGCGTAGGAACCCGGCATATCCAGCTTCGCCTTGGTGCCAGAGAAGCGGAGACTTGAGGCTGAATGCTTTCCTCGCGGCGACAGCGCCATACGCCCCTTGCTCAACAAGGGTAGGCCAGTCCATCCCGAAGACGAGCTTTTTGCCGCCGATTTCGAGAATCATAGGGACGACCCCTGCTGTCCAGCCTCGGTGTCCTTGATCGATGCGCTCACGACAACCAGCGTAGCCGTGCGCGTGCGATTCGCATTGATCGATCCGCCCGCGATCACTGGGATGTTGTGGCCGAGGGTCCGCTTGTCGTACTGCGCGGTGTTCGAGTCAAAGACCGTGAGCACAGTGGTCGCGCCGTTGCGAATGATGGCGTCAGTGGTGTTGCCTTGGCCGGCAATATCCACGTTCTGCACGGTTTGTTGGGTGGACCCGCTGCCGGAGGTGAACGGCGTAATCGCGCGCAGAACAGACGAGTCGAAAGCCAGCGACACAGCGATCGAGTTGCTGTTCGTCACGCTTGCGTAGACCAGCATCTTGAGGCCGACTTGATCTTGTGCGGTCGTCAGGCCAGGTGTGCCGCCCGTGCCGCCAGCGGTTGCCGTGGCCGGTGTCGTGCTGGCGACGTAGCTGAAGCGAATGCGGTTGTTGTAGTAGGACGTATGGCGGTTCTGGACTTCCAGCGGAATATCGTCGGTGCTGGCCGTGTTACCGATCGAGGCAAGCGCCTGCACAGCGGCTTGCGTGCCGCTGAACTGCCCGGACGTGATCTGCGCGCCGATGGTTCCGACGTTCTGCGACACAAGCGAAATGGGAGACGTGCTCGTGATAACGAAGCCTGGGACGCGATTCAGCGCCTTGGTGAGAACGGCTTGCCAATCAACGCCCAGCTCCCCGCCGTTGTTGATCGTGACTTGCACAAGGCGAACATGGAGCGCAACCATCTTGGAGAGCTGCGCGCGATGGAAGTTGACGATCGATTCGGCACGTTCGACGGCCTCTTTCGTATCGGTAAGGGTGATCGTGCCTTGCGTGATGTTCCCGCTGACCGAGCCAGAGCGAGTCATGACCGTCTGCACGTCATTGAGGATCGAATTAACTTCGTTGAGGTTCTGAGCCTCGCTCTTCACAGCAGCCTTGTCCTGCTGTTGGTTGCTCTGAAGCGAGTTCTGGTTGTTCGATTGCGCGGTGTTGTTGATGTTCTCGGTGCTGAAGCTCAGGTTCTGCGGCCGGATGGGGAGCAACCACGTTTTTGTGACCATCCGATAGACGTTGATAACGCCTTTCTTCTGGTCGTAGTTCCAGTTGACACCGAGTCGGGTTGCCAACAAGTCGAGCACTTGATTCAGCGGCAAGTCATCAGCGACTTCCACCTCTTGTGGGCTGTCCTGGCCGGTGTAGCCGGCCGAGACAAGGCCACCGCTCGTAGCCCCGCCAGTGACGCTGGAGAGTGCGGGGAGCGGGCCGGCAGCAACGCGGCCTGGTCCGGCAGGCGCAGCGGCCGGCAGCGGTGCCGTGGTGCCGTCATCGAGCTTTTGGGCGCGCGGGAGCAGTGCGGACTTGGGCAGGTACACATCGGTCGAAACCACAACGGGGATCTTCGTCGCCAGCGTGATTTGCTCCGCCGCAACCGCGAGGTTCACACGCTTGTTGGGGAACACCAGTTTGGTCTTGACGCCCTTTTGCAAGGCGAGCGGCAGATTGGCCGTGGGCGACAGCGCAACGCTCTTACCCGCAAGATAGGGGCGATCAACAAAGGCGCGCTTCCGACGCTCTTCCTTGCCGCGCGTTGTCTGGTTGATGAGCGCTTGCGCCGCCGACGCGGTATCCGTAGCAGCTTGCGAAATCAGGTCTTTGCTGTCCTGGGTGAGCTGGGGAGAAACGCAGCCCGAGAGCATCAGCGCGGCCAGCAAGGGGTAGACGACAAACTGGTTTTTATTCATGGCAGCCCTTGTTACTTCGGATCGCATTCCGTGCTGGTCGGCAGCACGCGCAGAACGTTGTTGGTGTAGAAGCACGGATGTGCCGGCAGGTCGGTGCTTAGCGTGGTATCGAGAACGTCTTGAACCGCGTCAGTGAATGCGCCGGTGAAGTTGGACGAGGCCACCACCGGAATGTCTTGCCCGACCTCCCAGAACGTTTTCCAGCCGGCTTGCCGACCCCAGCGCACGAACAGCTTCTGGAACGTCTCGTCGGTCGGTGTGGCCGCCCAAAGCGGGGCGATGACAAGCCCGGTTGCTTGCGCGGGCTCGGCCGCAGCGGGGGCAGCGGTTGACGCAACGTTTTGCGCGGGTGGCGTGGCGGCGGGCGGCCGTGGGCCACCCTCGATAACGAGCGCGGCCTGACTCAATGCAGGGACCAGCGCGAGCACAACCAATAGCTTCCTCATTGCTTTCCTTGTTCGTAAAAGGACACGTTGGCCCGACCCCATGCCGGACAGCGCACTTGCGCGCCGGACCCCACTAAATGCTATCATATAGTACACCAAACGATAGCACTTAGGCGACGGTTTGCATACGTATACGGGTGCGTGTATGACGCCGGGAGCACATCTTTGGGTGAGGTGAGACCTCGGGGAGCCGGCGCGCGAGGGTGGTGACGTTCAAGCAGCGACGCACCACGCCGAAGAGCGGTAACGGCAAGTCGTTGTCGTTTCTGAACATCTGCCCCCTATCAGTAGGGGTTGGCGTGCATCACGCCGGCCGACACCATCTCGGCGCAAAGGCAATGAGGCAACACATGCAATACAACGGAAGGGAACTGGAGAGCACGCACGGGCAAGCGGCACAGCGCGCAAAGACTCGGGGAGAACGGATGCGTTCGGTCAAGCTCGCGTTGCTCTTATTGGCAGCCGCACTGGTCACGCGCACCGCGTGGGCCGACTGCTTGGACGATGCTGCCAACTACTGGGGCGTGCCCCCCATCCTTGCGCGAGCTGTCGCACAACAAGAGTCGCAGATGCGCGCCAACGCGATCGGAAGGAACACGAACGGTTCGCGCGACATTGGCCTCATGCAGATCAACTCGTCGTGGCTTCCTACGCTGCGGCGGTACGGCATCACAGAGGCAGACCTGTTCGACGGATGCAAGAACGCGTACATCGGCAACTGGATCATCGCGCAGAACATTGCGCACCACGGCTACAACTGGACCGCGATCGGGGCATACAACGCCGTCAGCCCTGAGAAGCGGGATGCCTACGCGCGCAAGATATACAAGCAGCTCATGCGGCTTCAGGGCAGCGTTGCGCCATCCGCGCCAAGTCCGCTCGCCGCCGAGTGAACACCGCACAGCAGGCCCCATCGGGGCCTTTTTCACATCTGTGGCACTTGACACCGTTTATATAAACGGCACAATCAAGCAACCATCACAACCCCCATGCTTATGGCTATCGATCACGGTGAACATCCGATGCCGCAATGGAAGCGCGGCGATCGCGTGAACTGGAGCCGAGAGCAGCGCGGAGGCTATGGCTTTGTGACGCAAGTCGCCGGCATTGTCGAGAAGGCCACTGCCACGCGCGTCACGATCATGGTTGCGCTGCGGATCGATGGTCAATGGGTCAGGGTCAAGCGCTCCGTGATGCCAGGAAAACTGACTGCACGGGTTGGCGCGGTGGCCGCGCTAGGGGAACAGGATTAGATCGTGCGGCCGTGGCGCTCAGTATCCGTCATTCATTACGTTACCGGTCCACGTGGCGGGCAAGCCTGGCTACTGGAGCTGGAATGCGGCCACTATCTAGCCAAACCAATTCCACCGTCCCGGCCTGGCCGTATTCGAAAGCCGTTTGAGGCACCCAAGCGATGCCGTTGCCTTCTTTGCAAGACTGACGACGAACAGGGAAAAAATCACCATGACTGAACTTGAACTTGCCATCTGCAAGCGCCTGTCCGAAGCCGGGCCAAGCGTCGCGGGCGACTCGCCCAAGGCCAAAGCCGTATTGCAATCCCTGGCTGATCGCGGGTATTGCAAGCTGAGCCCGGCGCGTTGCGGGCCGCTCGGCGTGCTTACGGGTGAAACGATGGTAGGGATCACAGAAGCGGGCCGCGCGGCGCTATCGGTCACATGCGGCAGTATTTCCAAGTGAACATCCATTTCGAGAACAGAACGATGCGAACATTCAAGTTCACCACGTGCGCGATTGCCCTGCTGGCGCTCGCTGCGTGCGGAAACAACACGGCTGATACACAACAAGCTCCAGCTCGGCAGAGTGCCAGTGCGCAAAACGCGACCGGCCCCGAGTTCGCCGCCTATGTCTCGACACTCCAGCTTGCGCAAGACCGTCAGGATCAGGAGTTGGTCGACGTGGCGCGCAAGCACCTTATCAACGCGGTGGCGGCTGGCGATGTAGACGCCGGCCGCCGCCTGCTCGATGAGAGCGAACCGGTATCGCGCCTTGTGTGGGAAGGCACTGCGCCTGGCGTGGTCGCGCTCGCGGACAAGCTCATCGGCCAGAAGACGATGCAAGCGCGGGTCTACCTGCGCCTAGCAGGCAACCTCGTTAGCGCCGGCATCTATTTGCCACGCAACTACGATCGTGCGACGCTGTACTACGCGGGCTCCTGGGCGGCAGGAGAGGGCGCTTCCGCAGCGCTGACGGCCAGCACCTACTACGCTGCGCACGACCTCGTGAACGCCTACCTATGGACATTGCGATGCAAGGAAGAATGCGGGAGGCTTCCGGCATCCACCAACGCGCTGGAAGACAGCCTCGATGCACCAACGATGAAGCTGATTCAGAGCAAGGCGAATGATCCGACTGTGATGGGGCTCTGACATGAAGCGAACGATCCTGGCAACGGTCTGTACGTTAATGCTGGCCGCCACGTCGACGGCTGAGGCCGGCCGCAGCTCCAGTGGCTTCAGTGGGGGCAGTGGCCGATCTAGCGCGATTGCGGGCGGCTCTTCGCGTTCCAGCGGGTCATCCGGCTATTCGTCCTCTGGCGGCTATCGCGGGTCGGCCGCCACTGGCCTGCGTTCATCCAACAGCGCGCGCCGCATCGAGGGCACAGCGCGCGGTGGGTATCGGGTATCTGAAGATGGGGCCAAGGAACGGGTGACAGTTGGCCAAACGACTGCGAACCGGCTGTACGCGTCCCGTGTTGCCGGCGTGGCCGTGCCGCCAGCAACAGGCGCGACTCCCAACACACTGCATCCCTCCCCGCAGCTCCAAGCGCGCATCGAACGAGAGCAGCAGCGGAACGGGCCTGGTTGGCTGGGGACCGCGGCCCTTGTATGGCTCTTCAGTCAGCACGACATATCGCCAAGCGACCGGACGTGGATTTCGTCGCAGCTTGAGCAGCAAGCGGCCGTATCCGACACTACGAGCACCCATCGCACGGCCAAGAAGCTGACGTTCGCTTACGAAGGGTTGCCCAGCCAGGCTGTCGTCGGTGAGCCGATCGAGCTGGCAGTAAGTGCCGTCGACGCGAGCAAGCACAAACAGGCGCTATCGTGCTCAATCGTCGGGCCTGGCTCGGACACCTCCGCCACCAGCACGCCGACTGACAGCGGCACGGTGGTGGCCTGGCAGCCGCGCGCTGAGGGCACCGCCTTCCTTCAATGCGACGGACTGTACGAAGGCGAGCGCAAAGCGATTCAGGTCGTACAGCGAAAGGACAAGACACTGTGACGGAAGCCACAAAGGCCCTGGTGGTCTGCACCACAAGCTACGATCCCCGCAAAGGGGGGAGCACAACCCATGCGTGCCCGGAGGATTCGATGGTCGCGCTGTGCGGCACGCACACGCGGGAATGCACGTGGCAGACCCTGGCGGAGAAAGGCCAGGTGTCCTGCAAACGCTGTACGGCCATCATCGCGCGGCGCGACGCCGAATCGAAGCCACAGAGCCAGTAGGCAGAACGCCCGCCACAAAAAAGGAAACGCCGGCAATTGCCGGCGTTTTTGCTTCTGCTTCCCCGTTGCTCTTATTCCTTGTCGATCAAGAAGCGATTCAGTTGCTTTCCGACAAGCCAGGCCGGCATGCGGCCACGGCCAGACCACGTAGTCCCCGTCTTTGGGTCGCGGTACTTCGGCGGCACAACGCTGCCCTTGGTGGATGAGCTGCCGCGACGACGACGACCAACAATGTCTTCCACGGTCAGCCCAGCGTCCTCCATGATGCGGTGAATCTGCGCCAGCGCGCTATCCCGCTCCTTCGCCTGGGCCTCAGCGATCTGCGCTTCCAGCGTTGCCTTTTGTGCTACCAGTTCTTTGTAGGTCGCCATTGCCTCATGTCCTTGTTTGCGACGTTAGTGGAAAGCTCAATCAACCCTTCGCCTTCTTGAGAAAGGCGTCAATCTCTTCAAACATCGCGGTCGTACCCTTGTACACACGTGTGGTGGCCACCGATGTATCGAAGTACCGCATGAATCGTTGCGCGGCCTGCCATGGCAGATGCCGTGCGATATCGTACTTCTTCGCCAGCTCGATATTTTCAACGCCGTCGACCAGTACGCTCCGTGCCAGCTCGATCGAATGTTCCTCCTGCTCGGTGAGCTTGGCGGTGGCATTGAACTGCTTTTTCGTGAGCATGCGCCGACCCTTGTGACGCTCCACGATCGCGTCAATCTCGGCAAACATCTCGGGCGAGCCCTCGTAGGTGTACATCTCGTCCGAATCGGCCTCCAGCAGCCGCTTGACGGACTGGTAAGCAAACTGCCGGGGCTTCGCCACCTCCTGGGCGGCCTCCGCATAGCCTTTTCCGTCGACCAGCACGGCGCGCGCAATCGCCGCCGCCTGTTCCTTCAGGCGCGATTTCGCCAACAGGGCCTCAAACGCCTCGGGCTTTAGCTTCGGCAGAGTAGTGGGCATGGTAAGTGTCAACATGGTTTCCGTTCCCGCAATTATCCCTCATTGGCGAAACACCGGAGTTAACCCTAAGTCACAATCGAATATCAAAAGCCGATAGTGAAATACCATCCCAGCGGGGACGCTGAGACGGCCGGAGCATTCGCGATTCCAGAGCTAGTTATTTTTGAATTCAAAACGTCTATCACATGGGAATTATGCCGCAGGCAATACCCCATGTAAATAGACGAAATGAATTACATGCGAAAAGGGAAGTCGATCACTTTGTGGCGCGCGTAAACGTGATTTCGGCAGAGCGAATCACGTCTGGCAATTGGAGCTGCATCTTGGCAAGCACGGCCTGCATAGGCGACCAGTTTCCGCCTTGCTTGCGCGCATTCCATTCAACTTCCATGGCGGAGCCATCAACGGTGTAGTGCCCGCGATAACTGTATTCCTGCTTTTTCTTGTCGGTGAAACGCAGCTCCGCGCCCTTGCCATCGAGCGTGAGAACGTAGTGGCCATCTGCTGTCGACGCGACGTACTGGCCGAACAGCTTGGACAATTCACGAGGCCCATCAGCACCAGCCGGCGCGGCGGCCGGCGCGGCGGCTTGTTCGCGCAAGACCGGCTCCAGCCACCATGTGTAGCCGAAGAAGAGGGCGATGCCCAAGAGGCCAACGAAGAACAGGCGAACAACGAGGGTCATTGGGCACCAACTGCCGATTTGGCTGCGGCCTGGTCGTCACCCTTTTTGCCAAGAAGCTGCGCCTTGGCTTCACGCATGAGCGGCCGAAAGATGAAGTAGCCGGCCGAAATGGCGAGCGCGCCCAGGCCCGTGATAACGACGGTCGCGACGCCAGGGACGGAGGACGCACCGAACCCCATGCCGAAGCCGAACAGAATACCGCCGACGAGATACATGAACACGCCGAACGGCAGGCGACGAAGGGACATAGAAACCTCCTGATTAAGTGTTGGTTGGATCAGGCTCGGAAGCATCGCGCATCACCATGATTTGCTGGCAGGGCAGATGCATCAATTCGCCTTCGAGCTTCTTGGTGCCCCACAGCTTGCGGTTGCACAGTGGGCACACAAAGCGGTATTGGCCCGACGCGGGCTCGTTCTTTTCCACCACCTCGATTTCGAGCGTGGCGACTTCCTCTTCGGTCAACGCAATCTGCGTCTCTTCCGGCAACTGGTGCATCGTTCGTGATAGCTCTTTGACCGTCACTGGGAAGCGGTCAAGCCAAGACAGCTCGAAGGAACTGGTCAACAGCTTTGCGCAGGCTGCCTCGAACGGCCCGCCCTCGATGACGTACGCGTCGATCTTCTCGCCGGTCATCTTGCCGCCAGGCTTACCGGTCTTGCTGGGCATCAGGCCAATGCTCTGAAGCTTGTCCCCGTAGTCCTTGTTGGCGTAGCGTCGACGGCCGGGCTTGCCGTAGTGTGTCTGCCAGGCAAACGCCATCTGCAAGACCAGAATCTTCATGCTCTCTTGCAAGGTCTGGACGGCAAAATACTTCGGGTTCAGCGCGATTTCATCGACCTTTTGTGCGCCCTGTCGATGAACCCAGCCCTTGGCCGTGAAATAGCCGGCTGAGTTTTTTTGACGTTGGATCGTCAGAAGGGGAGGGGGCAGCTCGCCATCAAACAGCTCGCGGTTGAAATGATCGAAAGCCGCCTGGAGTTCGGCGGACATTTCGGCCGTGGGCGTAGTGGATGAGCTGGTCATGGTCGCGGTGGTCTTAGCCTCTCTATTCTAAAACACTACTTTTAGAACACCAAATAGATATTTTTAGTGCCCGAAAATGCTGTGCTTCCGATTGCACGTTATCGGTTATCGGGCGCGCGAGCGGATTGTTTAGGCTGCGGTCGTTCAGCCCCCCAATCGGAAGGGCAAGGCTGCGTACGCGCACCACCGATACCCCTGCCGTGAGGCAACCAATCGAGCCACGAGGGCGCTAGCCGGGTCTACGGGCACGTTTGGACCCCATGGCCCCCCTTCCTTGCAAGCTATTGGGCGGTTGCGTGGTGAAAGCGGTTTGGTCTGGATCGCACGCGAGCCCGGCTGAGCGGCTGGCCGGGGGTTCGGCCAGGCGCGATTTGTCCGGGTCTTGCGCCCGGTAGGGGCACGGCGGTACGCCGTGCGGTCGGACGGCTTGCCGGCCGAGCCGCTTAGACCAGACCTTGCACTGGCTGTGTGAGCGCGGGGTGTTTTCACACCAGGGGTTAGCCCGGTAGGGCTCTCGATAGAGCGGGCATGGCCCGCGACAGGCCGACGCGAAGCGGCGGGGCGGAGCGCCGTAAGGCGCGCAGGGTAGGCGGTCTTTTGCCGGGCAAATTGGCCGAGCTGAAAGTTATCCACAGGCGGTGGCCTCCCTGTTACCTGTAGATCACTTGTAAGACTACTTGGAAAAGCCTACTTGCTACACCCTCGCGCCGCCTGGGAACCCGCGTGGGATAAGGCTTGCTTCCGATTGCACGTCGATTTCCCGCTACCGATTGCACGTTAACCGACTTCCGATTGCACGTTTTCGCGCTTCCGATTGCACGCGAACAGAAAGTCACATTTCGGCCCGATCACCACGTGGGCTTGGCTTCGCCGGTTTCTACCGATTGCACGTTGATAACTCGGCTTATCCACAGGGATGCCCACCGGCAAGCCCCTCCGCATGTTTGCTGGGTCGTGCCGGCACACGTCGACGTGCGCGTCTTGCGCGACGGAACCTCCATCGCCGCGCGAGTGCTGCCGCCAACGCTGCCAAGCGCATGAGACGACGGCGCTCCGGCTCGCCTTGAGCCGGAGCAAATGGTGGGCGGCCGCGTTTGTCTATACTCGGCCAGTAGCTACGACGTACCGTCGTACCATCCGTAAGCCCCCATGACTTCCATCGCTGATATCCGCACCGAGTACGCCCGCGCCTCGCTCGACATTACCGACGTGGATGCCAACCCGCTGCGCCAATTCCATCGCTGGTTTGACGAAGCCCTCACGGCCGAGGTGCCCGAAGTCAACGCCATGACACTCGCCACTGTCGATGCGCATGGCCAGCCCTCCGCGCGTATCGTGCTGCTCAAGAATCTGGACGAACGCGGCTTCACCTTCTTTACCAACTACGCCAGCCGCAAGGGCGAAGAATTGGCCGCCAACCCGCGTGCGGCGCTACTGTTTCACTGGATCGAGCTGGAGCGCCAGGTGCGCATCCAAGGCAACGTCGAAAAGGTTAGCGACGCGGAAAGCGATGCCTACTACCATTCGCGCCCGCTGGGCTCGCGCCTGGGAGCCTGGGCGTCCGAGCAAAGCAGTGAAGTCCCCGACCGCGCCACGCTGGAGGTCCGCGAAGCCAAATACCGCCAGCGCTTTGGCGATGCGCCACCGCGCCCGCCGCACTGGGGCGGCTACCGCCTCTTTCCCGAATGCATGGAATTCTGGCAGGGCCGTCCGTCGCGCCTTCATGACCGCCTGGAATACCGCAAGCAAACCGACAGCACTTGGAACATCGTCCGCCTGGCCCCATGACCACCTGGCAGTCGCAACGGTTTATACAAAAGAAAAGGCCCCGGTGGGGCCTTGTTCGTTTGGTGCGCCACGCGCGCTACTTGATGCGCGGCGAGATGTGGAGCTTTGCCGGCGTCAGGATCAGACATTCCTTGTTCTCATCGATGTGATCTTTGGCTTCAGGGTAGTACAACAGCACCTCCTTGAGCCGCGTCTTGAACTTTGACCGGAAGTTGCTCATGCCCTTTTCGCTGTCTTCGTAGCCCGCGCCGAACTGCGCCTTGATGCCAGCCCACGGCACATGGACGTAGGGCCGGCCGGATTGGCGCAGCACGAACATGCGATAGGTGAGCCAGGTGTAAATATCCATCGCCAGGGGCGATTTGCTGAGCGAG
>NZ_JASATD010000058.1:0-18775 GCF_038440115.1 Ralstonia sp. OTU4908
CAAAAAAGGCCCGCACGGTTGTCCATGCGGGCCATCTATTCAGTGTGGTTGAACGTCCGGCCTTTACACCTCCAGCCACTCCTGCCGGACTTTGGCATCGGCTTTCAACTGCTGGGGCGTTCCCTCAAACACAATCTGCCCGTGCCCCATCACATACACGCGTTGTGAAATATCCAGGGCAATGGCCAGTTTCTGTTCCACCAGCAGCACGGAGATGCCCCGCTCCTTGAGCGTCTTCAGATACTCGCCCACGAGCGTCACGACCAGCGGCGCAAGGCCCTCGGTCGGCTCGTCGATGATGATGAAGTCGGGATCGCCCATCAGCGTGCGGCACAGCGTCAGCATCTGCTGCTCGCCGCCTGACAGCACACCTGCCGCGGTGTTCTCGCGCTCTTTCAGGCGCGGGAACATCTGGTACATGTCTTCCACCTGCCAGCGCGGCTTGGGTTGACCGGGGTTGCGTTTCTCGCCAAGCAGCAGGTTCTGCCGGACGGTCAGCGTAGGAAAAATGTCTCGGTTCTCGGGCACATAGCCGATGCCCTTGTGCGCCACTTCAAAGGTTCGCAGGCCGCTGACGTTCTTGCCGCGCAGCAGGATTTCTCCTTCGTGCCGGACCATGCCCATGATCGACTTGGCCAAGGTCGAACGCCCCACCCCATTGCGCCCGAGCAGCGCAACGATCTCGCCCTCGCCTACGTGCATGTCGACGCCGTGCAGGATGTGGCTCTTGCCGTAGTACGCGTGCAGGTCGCGCACCTCCAACATCGGAGTATTCGTTGCCATCAATGCGCTCCTGCAGGTTCGTCCAGCGTGGTGCCCAGGTAGGCTTCTTTCACGCGCCGGTTGTTGCGAATGGCTTCGGGTGTGTCGGTGGCGATCACTTCGCCGTAGACGAGTACCGAGATGCGGTCGGCGAGGCCAAACACCACGCTCATGTCGTGCTCGACCATCACCAGCGTCTTGCCCACCGTGACCTTGCGGATAAGCTCGACCGCATGGTCGGATTCGGAGCGGCTCATGCCGGCCGTGGGTTCATCCAGCAGAATCACGTCGGCACCACCGGCGATGGTGATGCCGATTTCCAGCGCCCGTTGCTCGGCGTAGGTCAGCAGGCCTGCAGCGGCCTCACGCCGATGCGTCATGCCGATCTGCTCGAGTACTTCCTCAGCGCGCTCGCGTGCGTCGCGCAGCTCTGCCAGCTTGTGCCAGAACGAATACTTGTAGCCAAGCGACCAGAGCACCGCGCAGCGCAGGTTCTCGAACACCGACAAGCGATGAAAGATGTTGGTGATCTGGAAGCTGCGCGACAGGCCCTTGCGGTTGATCTCGAACGGCGCCAGCCCGCTGATCTCTTCGCCGTTCAGGCGTACGCTTCCCGAACTGGCCGGGAAGCGGCCCGAGATCAGGTTGAACGTGGTCGATTTGCCGGCGCCGTTCGGTCCGATGAGCGCATGGCGCTCGCCCTTGCCGATGGTGAGGTTGACCCCCCGAATGATTTCAGTGGCGCCAAAGCGCTTGCGAACATCGCGCAACTCGAGCGCTGCGGTCGGCCCAGATGTTGGTTGGCTCATGGTTGCGGCTCCTGCAATGCGTTGTCCCAAGCGGTGCGCAGCTTGCCCGCTGCGGCACGCAGGCCGAAGGCGCCCACCAGCCACAGCACGGCGGCGGCAATCCACGGCTTCAAGGTAGTCGGTTCGACGGTCAGGCCGAACAGCTTCGCGACACCACCGGAGGCATCGTCCTGCACGGCGTAGATCATTTCCACGGTGGAGATCAATGCAACCAGCAGGATGACCGCCGGCACGATCGCCACGCCATAAGCCGGCAGCAGCGTCTTGAGCTTGCCGCGCCGCAGGATCGGCAGATGCATGACCAGAAGACTGGCGATTCCGCCCGGCGCGTACATGACCATCAACACAAAGAACAGCCCCAGGTACAGCAGCCACGCCTTGGTGATACCCGAGAGCGCAACGGTGAAGAACACCGTGAGCACAGCGCCGATGATCGGCCCGAAGAAGCTGCCCATGCCGCCAATGAACGCCGCCAGCAGCACCGAGCCTGAGCGCACCGCCGACACGTTCTCGGCCGTCACGATCTCAAAGTTGATGCACGACAGCGCGCCGGCAATGCCAGCGAAAAACGCCGACAGAATCACTACCAGGAAGCGCACGCGCTGCGTGTTGTAGCCGATGAACTCCACGCGCTCGGGGTTGTCGCGCACGGCGTTGGCGATACGGCCCAGCGGCGTCTGCGTCCAGGCGTACATCAGCGCCATTGAAATCAGGCACCACGCGGCGATCAGGTAATACACCTGCCGCGCCGGCCCGAACGTTACGCCCAGCAGCGCGTCGCCGATGCTGCGGTTGGTCGACACACCGCCCTCGCCGCCAAAGAAGTCCGGGAACATCAGCGCGCTGGCGAACACCATCTCGCCGATACCCAGCGTGATCATGGCGAACGTCGTGCCGGATTTTTTGGTGGTGACGTAGCCGAAGATCACGCCGAATAGCGCGCCGCCCAGGCCGCCGGCAATCGGCAACAGCGCAACGGCGAGCGGCCCGCCGATGCCCAGCGCCTGCACGGCGCCGATCTTGTTGAGCAGGTGCACGGCCATGAAGGCGCCCAGGCCGGCATACACCGCGTGCCCGAACGACAGCATGCCGGACTGCCCCAGCAGCATGTTGTACGACAGCGCGAAGATGATCATGATGCCCATCTGCGAAAGCAGCGTGATGGCAAAACCCTGCGGCCAGATGAGCGGCAGCACGATCATCACCAGCGCAGTGGTGCCCCAGAGCATCCAGCGGGCAAGATTGACCGGCTTGAATTTCATCGTCCGCGCTCGATCGTTGGCCGGCAGCGCGGCTTGTTGTTGCGCTTGTTGGTGCATGGTGCGTTCCATTTAGCTCTCCCGCGTACCCATCAGCCCGCGCGGGCGGAAGATCAGCATCAGCACCAGCAGCAGATACGGCAGCACCGGTGCGACTTGCGCAATCGTCAGGTTCCAGACCGAGATGAGCGGCACGTCGGGGTTGAGCGTGACACCGATCTTCCCAAGCACGCTGGTCACCGAAATATCAAGCGTGACGGCAAAGGTCTGGATGCAACCGATCAGCAGCGACGCAACGAACGCGCCCACAAGAGACCCCATGCCGCCCACGACCGCCACCACGAAGACGATGGAGCCGACCGCTGCCGCCATCGATGGCTCGGTCACGAACGCGTTGCCGCCAATCACGCCCGCCAACCCGGCCAGCGCACAGCCGCCGCCGAATACCAGCATGAACACGCGCGGTACGTTGTGACCTAGCGCTTCGACCATGTCCGGATGCGTAAGCGCAGCTTGAATGACGAGCCCGATACGCGTGCGCGTGAGCAGCAGAAAGATGCCAACCAGCATCAGCAGCGACACCAGCATCATGAAGGCGCGGTACTTGGGGAACGACGACGTGAACAGCGTGAACAGCGGGCCGTCCAGTGCATCCGGCACGCGGTACGGCACGGCGGGCAGGCCCCACACCAGCTTCACGCCTTCTTCAATCAGATAGGCCAGTCCGAAGGTAAACAGCAGTTCGGCCACGTGGCCATAGCGGTGCACCGTGCGCAGGCCGAAGCGCTCGACAACTGCGCCCAGCGCGCCCACCAGCAGCGGCGCCACGATCAACGCGGTCCAGAAGCCCAGATAGCCGCTGACGACATAGGCGAAATACGCGCCCAGCATGTAGAAGCTGGCGTGTGCAAAATTGAGCACGCCCATCATGCTGAAGATCAGCGTCAGGCCCGAAGACAACATGAACAGCAGCAGCCCGTAGCTGATGCCGTTCAAGAGATTGATGACTAGAAATTCCACGCTGCAGCCCTTCCAGCAGATTCGGCGGAGGAAGGGCGAGCGCATCAATGCCCTCGCCCGTGGACTCCGTTTAAAACATCGCCGCACGATAGCATCGGACGGCCCTTCGGCACACCACCCGCCGCCTTACTGTGGACGCTTCATCTGGCAGGAAGTCGGCTGCGACGCGACGTACTGGTCGAGCACCGCATCGGTCTTCCAGCCGTAGCCGGTGTTTTCCTGGTCGAACTTGACGTTCTTGCCGTTGGTTTTTTCCCAGGTGGCGATGTAGAGCGGCTGCTGGCCCTGGTGGTCAGACGCGCGCATCTCGAAGGTGCCGTTCAGGCTTTCGACCTTCATGCCTTCGAAGGCCTTGGCCACCTTGGCAGGCTCGGCCGACTTCGTCTGCTTGATGGCCTTGGCCAGCATGGCGATGCCGGTGTACGACGCCATGAGGTAGTAATCGTCGTTGTACTTCTTCTTGTAGCCCTCGACGATATCGGCGCCCTTGTAGCCGTCGTTGTTGACGTTCCAGTAGCCCACGTATTTCACATGATCTGCCCCTGCGGAGCCCATCGCAGTCGGCACGCCCGTGGTCGAGGCGTAGTACGTATAGAAGTTCGCGTTCAGGCCTGCATCCTTACCGGCTTTGATGAGCAGTGCCAGGTCGCTGCCCCAGTTGCCGGTGATGACGGTGTCGGCACCCGACGACTTGATCTTCGAGACGTACGGCGAGAAGTCCTTCACCTGCGCCAGCGGGTGCAGGTCTTCACCCACGATCTCGATGTCCGGACGCTTGCGCTTGAGGTATTCCTTGGCCGCACGCGCGACCTGATGGCCGAACGAATAGTTCTGGTTGATCAGGTAGACCTTCTTGACCTTCGGATCTTTCGCCAGGAAGCTGGTCAGCGCTTCCATCTTCATGTCGGAGTTGGCGTCCAGGCGGAAGTGCCAGTAATTGCACTTGCTGTTCGTCATGTCCGGATCCACCGCAGCGTAGTTCAGGTAGACGATTTCCTTACCCGGGTTACGCTCGTTGTACTTGGCCACGGCGTCTTCCAGCGCCATGCCCACGCTCGAGCCGTTGCCCTGCACGATGTAGTGGATGCCCTGATCGGCCACCTGCTTGAGCGCCGTCAGGCTTTCCTGCGGCGAGAGCTTGTTATCGAAGCCCACCACTTCGAACTTCGTGCCGTCGCCGGCCCAGTTCTTCTGCGTGGCGAGTTCGGCGATGTACTGCCAGCTGCGCAACTGGTTCTGACCCAGCGCGCCCATCAGGCCGGACAACGGATCGATCCAGGCGATCTTCACGGTTTCGGCGGCGGACGCTGCAGTGGGCAGAGCTGCCCCACCGATTGCCGCAACACATGCAACAGCCACAACCAACGGACGGAACTTCGTCATGCGTGTCTCCTTCATGTGGTGGAGCCGCCGGCGAGTCACTCTCCGCATGCCTCTGGTGGGCGTGCGGCTGCTTGCGTCTCCAGGTTGCAACGCGCCCGGGCTTCATCCCGCTGCGTCGACGTGTCCATCGCGCGGCGGCCGGCCCTGATCCGGTTGTCTTACGTCCGCCGTCCTCGTGCCGGGGTGACCCCGTGCACGGGCGGCAGTTTCTATATGTAGCTAAGCCTGTACAGCGGGGAACTGATAATCCTTGAACTGCTCGCGCAGCTTCAGCTTCTGCATCTTGCCGGTGGCCGTGAGCGGAATTTCGGTGACAAACACCACGTCATCCGGAATCCACCATTTGGCAACCTTGCCTTCGAAGAACTTGAGCATCTCCTCACGCGTGAGTTCCACACCGGGCTTCTTCATCACCACCAGCAACGGGCGCTCGTCCCACTTCGGGTGGTAGCACGAGATGCAAGCGGCCATGTGCACGCCGGGGTGCGCAGCGGCCACGTTTTCCACATCGATGGACGAAATCCACTCACCGCCCGACTTGATCACGTCCTTGCTCCGATCGGTGATCTGCATGTAGCCATCGGCATCGATGTTGGCGACGTCGCCCGTCGGGAACCAGCCATCGACCAGCGGCGATACCTCGTTGCGGTAATAGCTCTGGATGGTCCAGGGCCCGCGCACGTAGAGGTCGCCGAAAGCCTTGCCGTCCCATGGCAGTTCGTGGCCTTCGGCATCGACGATCTTCATCTCGACGCCGTAGATGGCGCGGCCCTGACGTTCGAGCACATGCTGCTTGGCCTCGTCCGGCAGGTCGGCATGCTTGCCCATCAGCTTGCACGTGGTGCCCAGCGGGGACATTTCCGTCATGCCCCACGCGTGGATGACTTCGACGTCCAGTTCTTTGAGCGTACGGATCATGGCCGGCGGCGCAGCCGAGCCGCCAATCACGGTCTTGCGGAACGTCGAGAATTTCAGCTTGTTGGCCTGCACGTGTTGCAGCAGGCCCAGCCATACCGTCGGCACGCCGGCGGAGAACGTGACCTTCTCCTGCTCGAACAGTTCGAACAGCGAAGCGCCATCCAGTTTCGGCCCCGGGAAGACCAGCTTGGCGCCCACCAGCGGCACCGAATACGGCAGCCCCCACGCGTTGACGTGGAACATCGGCACCACCGGCAGGATCACGTCCTGCGCCGAGCACCCAAGCGCATCCGGCATGGCTGACGCATACGAGTGCAGCACCGTGGATCGATGCGAATACAGCGCGCCCTTGGGGTTGCCCGTGGTACCAGACGTGTAGCACAGGCTGGAAGCGGTGTTCTCGTCGAATTGCGGCCAGGTGTAGTCGGCGCTCTGCGCATCAAGCAGCTCTTCGTAGCAGAGCATCGGCACGCTGGAGGTGGGCATGTGCGCGCGATCGGTCATTGCCACCCAGCCCTTCACGTTCGGGCAATGCGGCGCGATGCCCTCGACGAGCGGCACGAACGTCAGGTCGAAGAAAACGTATTGATCGTCTGCGTGATTGACGATGTAGGCGATCTGGTCAGGAAACAGCCGCGGGTTGATGGTGTGGCACACCGAGCCCGAACCGGAGACGCCGTAATAGATTTCAAGGTGGCGATAGCCGTTCCAGGCCAGCGTACCCACACGCTCGCCGGGCTGCACACCGAGTGCGGCCAGCGCATTTGCCAGTTGCTTGGAGCGGTCTCGCACTTGCCGGTACGTGGTGCGATGGATATCGCCCTCGACACGGCGCGACACGACTTCAGTCGAACCGGAATTGCGCGCTGCATGTTCGATGATGGTCGAGATGAGCAACGGAGTGCTCATCATTTGTCCCATCAGGGCCATGGTGTCTCCTAGAAAAAACTGAACAACCGTTCTATTTTTTGGCCGATTGTTCCCGTGATCGTCAAGCACGTCAACGAGATATTGTTGTGCGCTGCCACATCGGCCCCCATGTTTACCCGGCCATCTGAAAAATCCTGCGAATCGTTGTGGTGCAAGGGTTCGCAGGCTGCAGCTTTTTTTACTCGCAAGTACAATACGCGATAGCGTTGCTGCGTCTCAACATGGCGTTTTCCCCTACGCAGAGCGCATTTTGCTGCGTTGCAAAGCGCACAACTTTTGAGGATTCGGCACTGTTTTTGCGCCGTTTCCTGTGTTACCGGCCCTCTGCCCGGCCGCCCCATCCCATGACTGCCTCCCCCGCCGCCTTGCCTGACGATTCCCTTGCGAGCCCCTTCGACTGGCCTGGCCGCCCCGCAGCAGCCCCCGGTTTCTCGGCACTGGGCGAACGCTTTCTTACACGCCTGCCCCCGATGCCCATGCCTGCGGGAGCGATTGGCGAACCGTATCTGGTCGGGTTCTCGCCAGATGCCGCAGCGTCGCTCGGCATCTCGCGCGCCGAACTCGACACCGCTGCGGGGCTGGCCGTATTCACCGGTAACGCCGTCGCCACCTGGAGCGACCCGCTCGCCACTGTCTATTCAGGCCACCAGTTCGGCGTGTGGGCAGGCCAGTTGGGCGATGGCCGTGCGCTGCTGCTGGCGGAATTCCAGACCGCCGACGGCCCCTACGAAGTCCAGCTCAAAGGTGCCGGCCGTACGCCGTATTCGCGCATGGGCGACGGGCGCGCCGTGCTGCGATCGTCCATTCGGGAATTCCTCTGCTCGGAAGCCATGGCAGGCCTCGGCATTCCGACCACGCGCGCCCTGTGCGTGACCGGCGCTGACGCCCCCGTGCGCCGCGAAGAGATCGAAACCGCTGCCGTCGTTACGCGCCTCGCGCCGTCGTTCGTGCGCTTCGGTCATTTCGAACACTTTGCGGCCAGCGAACAGCTGCCCCAGCTTCGTGCACTCGCCGATTACGTCATCGACCGCTTCTACGCCGCCAGCCGCAGCGAGCCGCAACCGTATCTCGCGCTGCTGCGCGAACTCGCCCGCCGCACCGCTGAACTGATGGCCGACTGGCAAGCCGTTGGCTTCTGCCACGGCGTGATGAACACAGACAACATGTCGATTCTTGGCCTCACGCTCGACTACGGCCCGTTCGGCTTCCTGGACGGCTTTGACGCCAACCACATCTGCAACCACTCGGACACCGGCGGCCGTTACGCCTATGCGCAGCAGCCGCAGATCGGCTACTGGAACCTGTTCTGCCTCGCGCAGGCGTTGCTGCCGTTGTTCGGCGAAGATCCCGACGTTTTCGTCAATTTGAGCGACGAAGCGCAGGCTCAACCCGCCATCGATGCCGCGCAAAACGTATTACTGACTTACCGCGACGTCTACGGCGCGGCGTTCTACGCACGTTATCGCGCCAAGCTCGGCCTCTCCACCGCACAGGACGCAGACGAGGCGCTCTTCGGCGATCTGTTCAAGCTCCTGCACAACCAGCGTGCCGATTACACGTTGTTCTTCCGCCACCTCGCTGACGTACGCCGCGACGACACGCCGGCTGCGGCAGAAGCGCGCACCGTGCGCGATTTCTTCTTCGACCGTGCAGCCGCAGACGTATGGCTTGCCGCTTATCGGCAGCGCTTGCAGGCCGAACCGCAATCCGACGACGAACGCGCAGCCGCCATGCAGCGCGTCAACCCGAAATACGTGCTGCGTAACCACCTGGCTGAAATCGCCATCCGCCGCGCCAAGGAAAAGGATTTCTCCGAAGTCGAAAACCTGCGCGCCGTGCTGGCCCGCCCGTTTGACGACCACCCCGGCTTCGAGCACTACGCGCAGCCCGCGCCGGACTGGGCATCGTCATTGGAAGTGAGCTGCTCGTCGTGATGCGCCGGAACTGACACCGTGCTCTAATCCGCGCCTGTCAGGATTGCCGCTGCCGCACGACAAAACAACGTCAGCCGCTCGATCGCTCCATCCCGCGGTTGCCGAATCCAACAAGGAGTCTCATCACCATGACCGTCAAGAAATCCGACGCCGAATGGCGCGACCAACTCTCCGACATCGAATACCGCGTCACCCGCGAAGCGGCCACCGAACGCCCCTTCACCGGCAAGTACTGGGACCACTGGGAGCGCGGCGTCTACAACTGCGTCTGCTGCGGCACGCCGCTGTTTGAATCGTCGACCAAGTTTGACGCCGGTTGCGGCTGGCCGAGCTATTTCCAGCCCATCAACGGCGAGGTGATCGCCGAGAAGACCGACCGCTCGCACGGCATGCTGCGTATTGAAGTGCAGTGCAAGAACTGCGGCGCGCATCTCGGCCACGTGTTCGAAGATGGCCCTGCACCTACCGGGCTGCGGTATTGCATCAACTCGGCTGCGCTAAAATTCGGCGATTGATCTCCCTAATGGCCCGCAAAGGCCCGCACAAGCGCGTTCCCGCATGAAATTCCTGTTCGATCTGTTCCCGGTCATCCTGTTCTTTGCTGCCTTCAAGGTGGCCGGTATTTATGTGGCGACCACCGTCGCGATGGTCGCCACCGTGCTGCAGATCGCCTGGGTGTGGTTCAAGCACCGCAAGGTCGACGCCATGCAGTGGCTGTCGCTGCTCATCATCGGTGTGTTTGGCGGCGCCACGCTCATCTTCCACAACGAGACCTTCATCAAGTGGAAGCCGACGGTGCTCTATTGGCTGTTTGGCGTTGTGCTGTTGGGCAGCGTGGTGGTCGTTCGCAAGAACCTCATCCGCGCCATGATGGAGCAGCAGGTATCGCTGCCCGAAACGATGTGGGGCCGCCTGAACCTGGTGTGGGCGCTGTTCTTCCTGGTCATGGGCTGCCTGAACCTTTACGTGGCCTACAACTTCGACACCGACGTGTGGGTCAACTTCAAGCTGTTCGGCTCGATGGGCCTGATGGTGGTATTCATCCTTGCGCAGAGTGTCTGGCTGGCGCGCCACATGCAGGAGCGCCCGGCCAACGCGGCCAACGCGGCCAACGACGCCAACATTGGAGACGACCGGTGATGGCTGCAGATCCGCGAGAAATCGAACGCCTTCTGCGCGAGGCCTTCCAGCCCGTCCAACTGGTCGTTGAAGACGACAGCGCCAAGCACGCCGGACACGCCGGCGCAGCCTCCGGCGGCGGGCATTACAACGTCGAAATCGTCAGCGCGGTCTTTGCCGGCAAGAACCGTTTGGCCCGTCATCGCATGGTGTATGATGCGCTGCACACGCTGTGGCCGGCGGCGATCCATGCGCTGGCGATCCGCGCGGTCACTCCCGAAGAAAACACGTAAGCGCATTCCACGCTCACTCGTCCTTCCCTCGAACGCAATCCCATGAAGATTTCCAGCCTCACTGCCAGCCTGCTGGCCGCTGCCCTTGCTGCGACCGTTGCTCCCGCCATGGCGCAAAATGCTGCGGTGGTCAACGGCAAAGCCATCCCGAGCGCCAAGGTGGACGCGCTGATCAAGAAGTCGGGCCAGCCCGAATCGCCCGAACTGCGCGCCAGGGCCCGCGACATGCTGGTCGACCGTGAACTGATCGAGCAGGACGCGGCCAAACGCGGTCTGCTGGAGCGTGACGACATTCAGGAACAACTCGCTGCTGCGCGCCTGAATGTGCTCGTGGCCGCCGAGTTCGAAGACTACGTCAAGAACAGCCCTGCCACCGAAGACGAACTGCACAAGCAGTACGACAAGATCAAGGCGCAGTTCGGCAACGGCAAGGAATACCACGCCCACCACATCCTGGTGGACAAGGAAGGCGACGCGAAGGCCATCATCGCCAAGCTCAAGGCCGGCGCCAAGTTTGAAGACATCGCCAAGGCGCAATCGAAGGACAAGGGATCGGGCGCCAACGGCGGCGATCTGGACTGGGCGAACCCGGGCACCTACGTGCCGGAATTCTCGGCCGCTCTCACCGGCCTGAAGAAGGGGCAGATCACCCAGACGCCGGTCAAGACGCAATTCGGCTGGCACGTGATCCGTCTGGACGACACGCGCGACGCCAAGATCCCGTCGTACGAAGACGTCAAGCCGCAGTTGCTCGAGATGATGATGGGCGACCAGAACTGGCAACGCAGCAAGTTCCAGGCGATGCTGAAAGACCTGCGCGAAAAAGCGAAGATCCAGTAAGCAGAGCAGCCCGTTGGGGCAGTGAAAAAAGGGGCCGCGTGCCCCTTTTTGATTTGATGGCGGCGTTGCATCGCACGCAACCGGAACCCCCTCCCTGCCCCAGGTTTTCTTTTGAAGTGTTTGCTGAAAAGCATTGCGATTTGGCCGATAATGTGCGCCCACGCGCGCCGGCATTGCACTGCTTCGGTGCACTCAAGAATCAAGACAGTCTTACAAAACCAACCACGCCGGCACGGGCATATCCCGCCCGCCGCCAGAGCGAAACCACCCAAAAGGAAACAGGAGATCCTTATGTCCACGTTCAAGCACGCCTTCCGCATTGCCGCGCTCGCAGCCATTCCGATGGCGCTGCTGCACACCGCACCGGCACTGGCCCAGGCCACCAAGTCGGTCGAAGTGCTGGCCATCGTTGAGCACCCCGCGCTCGACGCCATCCGCGATGGCGCCAAGGAACAACTCAAGGCCGAAGGCTTCGACGCAGGCAAGAACCTGAAGTGGGAATATCAGAGCGCGCAAGGCAGCACGGCCACCGCCGCGCAGATCGCCCGCAAGTTCATCGGCGACAAGCCGGACGCCATCGTCGCTATCGCTACCCCGTCGGCGCAGGCCGTTGTGGCTGCCACCAAGTCGATCCCCGTCGTGTATTCGGGCGTGACCGATCCGGTTGCCGCACAACTGGTCAAGAGCTGGGCGCCGACCGGCACCAACGTGACCGGCGTGTCCGACAAGCTGCCGCTGGACAAGCAGATCGCGCTGATCAAGCGTGTGGTGCCGAATGCCAAGCGTGTCGGCATGGTCTACAACCCGGGCGAAGCAAACTCGGTCGTGGTCGTCACCGAGCTGAAGAAGCTGCTGTCGGCGCAAGGTATGACGCTCGTCGAGTCGGCAGCTCCGCGTACCGTGGATATCGCGCCGGCCGCCAAGAACCTGATCGGCAAGGTCGACGTGATCTACACGAACACCGACAACAACGTGGTGTCGGCGTACGAATCGCTGGTGAAGGTGGCCAACGAAGCGAAGATCCCTCTGGTGGCCGGCGATACCGACAGCGTCAAGCGTGGCGCCATCGCTGCACTGGGCATCAACTACTACAAGCTGGGCCAGCAGACCGGCAAGGTCGTCGCCCGCATCCTGAAGGGTGAGAAGCCGGGCGCGATTGCGTCGGCCGGCAGCTCCGACCTGGAGCTGTTCGTGAACGAAGGCGCAGCCAAGAAGCAAGGCGCCACCCTGTCGGCGGACCTGCTGAAGGACGCCAAGGAAGTCATCAAGTAACTCGCAAGGCGCCGGGCCGGCCTCCGCCCGACGGAGCCGGCCCGGCGCGGGTCTGCCTGCCCGAGCCCCAACGCGGCTATCCGCCGCATCATGGCCGGGCGCTTACGCTCCTACCCGAAAGCGTCCCCGTTCATTGCACACCGGCCGGTGCCCAATCGCCGCGCCCTATTCCGTCATGTCACTGTTTTCATTGCTCGGCGCCCTGGAGATCGGTCTGATCTTCAGCCTTGTGGCGCTCGGGGTGCTGATTTCCTTCCGCATCCTCAACTTCCCTGACCTCACTGTCGACGGCAGCTTCCCGATGGGCGGCGCCGTGGCGGCCACGCTCATCGCCGGCGGACACGATCCGTTCATGTCGACGCTGGGTGGCACGCTGGCCGGCGCAGTTGCCGGTTTCATCACGGGCTGGCTCAACGTGCGCCTGAAAATCATGGATCTGCTCGCCAGCATCCTGATGATGATCGCGCTGTACTCGGTCAACCTGCGCATCATGGGCAAGCCGAACGTGCCGCTCATCTCCGAGCCGACGGTCTTCTCGCTGCTGCAGCCCGAGTGGATGCCCGACTACGTGTTCCGACCCGTGCTGCTGGGTGTTGTCGTGGTGGTCGTCAAGCTGCTGGTGGATTGGTTCTTCTCGACGCAGATCGGCTTGTCGCTGCGTGCCACGGGCGCCAACCCGCGCATGGCGCGCGCACAGGGTGTCGCCACCGGCGCTGCCACGTTGGCCGGCATGGCGCTGTCCAACGCCCTGGTGGCGCTTGCTGGTGCGCTCTACGCGCAAACGCAGGGCGGCGCCGACGTGTCGATGGGTATCGGCACGATCGTCATCGGCCTGGCTGCCGTCATCATCGGCGAGACCGTGTTGCCGGCACGCCGCCTGGTGCTGACCACGCTGGCCGTGGTGGTGGGCGCGATCCTGTATCGCTTCTTCATCGCCCTGGCGCTCAACAGCGATTTCATCGGCCTGCAGGCGCAAGACCTGAATATGGTGACCGCCGCGCTGGTGGTGATCGCGCTCGTGCTTCCCGGTGTGCGCCGCAAGGTGTTCGGCAAGTTCGCCAAGACCACTACCAAGGGGAACTGACATGCTGAGCGCACAAGGACTCACCCTCACCTTCAACCCGGGCACGCCGATTGAGACGCGCGCGCTGCGCGGCCTGTCGCTGGAGATCCCGTCAGGCCAGTTCGTGTCCGTGATCGGCTCGAACGGGGCCGGCAAATCGACGTTCCTGAACTCCATCAGCGGCGACCAGCTGGTCGACTCGGGCCGCATCACCATCGACGGTGAAGACGTCACGCGCAAGACCGCGTGGCAACGCGCCGACAAGGTCGCCCGCGTGTTCCAGGACCCGATGGCCGGCACCTGCGAAAACCTGACCATCGAAGAGAACATGTCGCTGGCCATGTGCCGTGGGCAGCGTCGCGGCTTCAAGTTCGCGACCAACCGCAAATGGCGCGAGATCTTCCGCGAGCAACTGCGCCGGCTGGACCTCGGCCTGGAGAACCGCCTGACCGATCGTATCGGCCTGCTCTCGGGTGGCCAGCGTCAGGCCGTGAGCCTGCTGATGGCCTCGCTGCAGCCGTCGCGCATCCTGCTGCTGGATGAGCACACCGCCGCGCTCGACCCGAAAACGGCCGCCTTCGTGCTGGAGCTGACCGCCAAGATCGTCTCGGAGAGCAAGCTGACGACGATGATGGTGACGCACTCCATGCGCCAGGCGCTCGACTACGGCGACCGCACGGTGATGCTGCACCAGGGCAACGTGATCCTCGACGTGCAAGGCGAGGAACGCCGTGGCCTGGACGTGCCGCACCTGCTGCAGAAATTCGAGGAAACGCGCGGTGCCAAGGTGGACGACGACGCGCTGTTGCTGGGCTGAACCAACCGCTGCTTTTCAACGCGCCAGAGAAACGGGCACCTTCGGGTGCCCGTTTTCTTTTGGGGCAAGCGCATCAATGTCGCATTCGACGTTCGATTTACTATCACTTGTTCTGAATTCTGATTTTGAAAATTAGAAACGGTTTTCAGAACCGTCTCATGTATTTGCAGCATCGCATTTGGCAGCCTTTGGCAGGTTTGCACGTATTTCATTTTGTCGATTACCTGCCAAAGGAGCCCCTTCATGGACGGCCTAGATCATTTGCCGCTTTCCGGCCGGACCATTTCCGTTTCAGGCGCGGCATTGCCCATGCTTCTTGGACAACCCACCTTGGTGTTTTCAAGTCTATCCGGCACGGACAACCTCAACGAACTGTTCGAATACGATCTGGAACTGCGCACGCCAGATGAACGTAACGCAATCTATGGCCCCGCAGCCGACCTTGACAAAAAGACCCTGGAGGGCACCGAAGTCACGATCCGGATTGAACTGGATGGCTCGGGCATCGGGTTGCAAAGCGGCACGGGTGCAGGCACACGCGAGATCACCGGGATCGTCACACGGGTGCGCGGCCCCTATCTGGTAGGCCGACATATCGCCTATCGCCTCACACTGCGGCCCTGGTTATGGCTTGCAACGCTGCGCTCAGACTACAAGATCTACCAGGAAATGAACGTTGTTCAGATTCTGGATGCGTTGCTGGGAAATTACATCTACCCGGTAGAAAAACGCCTGGATGTGCGGAGGTACCCGAAAAGGGTCTTTCAGCAACAGTATGGCGAGACGGACTTCGCCTACTTCCAGCGCCTCACTCAAGAGTGGGGAATTTCCTGGTTCATGGCCCATTCCGGCGGGCGGCAACGCCTTGTGCTAACCGATAGCAATAGCGCATTCGGGCCCTGCTCAAGCGCCGCATATCACACGATCCGCTGGCAGGCCACACGCCACCGCATCGACGAAGAACATGCCCATGAATTCGAACTCATTGACCAGCTTGTCTCGGGCGAGTGGCGTACATCGGACTACGACTTTGGCAAGCCTCGTGCCGACCTGAGCATTCGGGACCGCGACCCGCGCGACACAGCGCATTCAACACAAAGCCTCTACGAATACCCCGGCGACCACAGCCAGCCGGCAACCGGCAGCGACCCATAGGACGAAGGCCGATTCATCGCTCGCATTCGGATGGAGGAAATCCGGCAGCATGGATTGCGCGGCAAAGGCAAGGGTAACTTGCGCGCAATGGTGCCGGGCTGCACCTTCCACCTCGTTGATTTTCTTGAACAGGAAGCCAACCGTGAATACCTCATCTTCGGCACCAAGCTTCGCATTGAAGACATCGGCGAAACCACGGGAACCGGCCAGCAATGGCGTTGCGAAGTGGAATTCGAGGTACAGCCAACCAACGAAATATTCCGGCCCGCACGCACGCAGCACAAGCCACGTATGTCTGGCCCGATCCAAGCGCGTGTCGTCGGCCCGGCAGGACACCCGATACATACCGATCAGTACGGGCGCATCAAGGTGCAGATGCCGTACGACCTGTACGGCAACAACGACGAGCACAGCTCATGCTGGGTACGCGTTGCCAATACGTGGGCGGGCAATCGCTTTGGCGCCATGCACCTGCCGCGGGTCGGGCAAGAGGTCTTGGTAATTGGCATTCATGGCGACCCGGACTGCCTCGTCGCCACCGAGCGCGTCTACAACAAGATGAACCTGCCGCCGTGGGTCCTGCCTCAAATGCAAGCGCTCTCGGGTTTTGCGAGCCAGGAATTGCCCGATGGAGAAGGCCACGGTGGTGTCCGCCAAAACAGGATTCTGGCGGATGACACACCGGGGCAACCCCAGGCTCAAATCGGCTCGGACTTTCAATCATCAGAATTGGCCCTCGGTCATATCGTTGCGATTCCTGACTGGCAGGGGCGCAGGCATAAGCGCGGTGAGGGCTACGAGCTGCGCACCGATGCGTGGGGAGCCATGCGGGCATCCATGGGCATGCTTCTAACCACCTACAAGCGCAATCACGGCGACGACTACGCGCTAAGCATGGGCGATATGGTGGACGCCTTGCAACAAGCGGAGTGTCAGACCGAACAACTGGCCGACGCCGCTCAGCAGGCCAATGCCCAAAATGGCGAGCAAAAGGAAATCGCCAAGGCCATGGCTCGCCAGCACGCCGCGCTCAAGGGAGATGGACCGCTCAAGGAATTCACGGCCCCTCAGCTGGCGCTGACGAGCCCCGTGGGCATCGCCACCTCAACACCGGGCCTGACCCACCTGCAGAGTGGCACGCATCTCGCAATTACCACCGGAGACCATGTATCCGTCACAGCTGGCGGAGGATTCTTCGCCAGCGTGCGGCAGGCATGGCGTGTCTTTGTCTACGAGGCAGGAATGCGCTTTGTTGCTGCCGCCGGCAACATCAATGTGCAAGCCCTCAAGAATTCCATTCACCTGCTCGCCAAGCTCGAAATTACCGCCACCGCCGAGAAGATCACCATCAAGGCCAAGCAGGAGCTGCAACTCAACGGCGGAGGCAGCTATATCAAGTTGACCACCGGGGGTATCGAAAACGGCACCGAAGGTGCGTGGAAAGTCTACGCCGCCAGTAAGAACCTCACCGGCCCAAGCAGCATGCCCGTCGACCTCAAGCCCAAGCAGGTGTGCCTTGAATGCCTGCTAAAGGCCGCCATGCGCAATACCGCCGTGGTGCCCCGCTAACCCCCTCCAACTTTTCATCAACCATCATCGAACTGATTATGCAAAATTCCTATCAAGCGCACCGACCCTCTTTTGCCTTTGTCGCAGCTTCCTGGGCGGCGCTACTGGCCGGCTTTCTTGCGTTTCTTGTTGGACTCTTCAATGCCAACATGCAGTTGAATGAGCGGGGCTACTACTTCACCGTGCTCGTCTACGGCCTCTTCGCCGCTGTGTCGGTACAAAAGAGCGTGCGAGACCGGCTCGAAGGTATCCCCGTCACGGGTATCTACTACGGCCTGAGCTGGGTTTCCGTGCTTCTGGCTGTGCTGCTCCTGTGTGTAGGTCTGTTCAATGCCACGCTTGCCCTGAGCGAAAAGGGTTTCTACGGCATGTCGTTTGCCCTTGCACTGTTCGGCGCCATTGCCGTGCAAAAGAACACGCGCGATATCCAGGCAGCCCAACCACTCGTCATTGATCCGGCCCTGGTACAGCACGTTCCGGATGCCAGCGCATTCGCCCGCCAAGACGACTAGCACGCCCAGCAAGCCCTCCGGCTCGCAAATGTCGCTCCGCCACAGCGAGCCGGCCTCTCTCTCAGCTATCCCAAAGTGTGCAATGTCAGGAAACGAAGACACGGTTTATATCTATGTGCTGGCAGATGGCGCTGCTTACCCCATGCGCCTGGCCGCCTTGCTGCGCGAGGCGGGCACTGAATTCCGCAACGTCTACGCCGGCTTGCCAGAAGAAGAAGCAGGAGATGCCTCGCTCTTCCTTGCGCGGGTGGCTGACGCCAACGCACCGTGGCTGGCCGAGCTAGATGCGATGGACTTACAGGCTCCATGCCTCACCTTGATCTGGAGCCGTGCTGATATTGATCCGCTCGCGCGCCACCTGCGTCAATTCCTGATTGCCGACATCGGCGATGGCATGACGGCGTTGATCCGCTATTACGACCCCCGCAACCTGCTGCTCGCAATGGAAGTCTGGGGCGATGAAATCAGCGACAAGCTCATGGAGCCCATCGAGCAGTGGAAATACCGCGGCCACAGCGAAAGCTGGGAACGCATTGATGGGCCGGCGAATAGCGGCGCCACGCAATCCGTTCCGCTTTCGATTCAACTCACCCAAGAGCAACTCGACCGGCTTGTTGAGCACTGCGAGCCCGATCAGCTTCTTGCAGCATTGGTGGAGAACGGCACTGTAACGCAGGATGGTCCTTACTTTCCTCGGTTCACGAACTTCCTGCATCGGTACCAGAAGGCCGCAGCATGGGGTCTAACCGAACCCGCCGACAGGTTGCGTTTTTGCGAGTTGTCCTACCAATACGGCCCAGCTTTTGACGAACACAACAGCGTTCGCATCGCTCTGGAAGAGCGCATGCGTCGCGGTAGCTCCATGGCGGCATGTGAAGAAGGCATTCATTCCTCAACGTGGGGACAATTGCTTGCGAAAGCCAAGCGCTCGCAATAGCCGAATGAATTTAAAAGAACCGATCACAAACGATTGCGGCTCCTCACACGAAAAGCGCGCTTGTATCAGCCTGTTTTTGCATTGGAATGTCAGCTTATGAAAACCCAATCAATCAGGGCACTGTTGCTGATCAGCCTCGCCCTGCTTGCCGGCTGCGATGACCGCGCGGCCATGGCGGCACGC
>NZ_JASATD010000059.1:0-18543 GCF_038440115.1 Ralstonia sp. OTU4908
GAAGGGGGCACGCCCAGGATCGGCTACGCCGGCTCCAGCTCCTGCGGCTTGGCGCTCACCCAGCGGATCACCTGCACCGGGCTCAGCCCATCACCGCTGCGAGCGTCCAGCGCGTTGTCAGCACCCCGCAGCGCGTCCGACATGGCCAGGAAAGCCTCGCGCTGGCCACGGCGCACCCGGAATTGCGCGTCCACCACGTTGTTCACCCGTGCCCACTGGTTCCAGGCGAACGAACGGCCCAGGCCCACGGTCGTGTTGCTGCTCGGGAAACTGTCAGCGTTGCGCACCAGGTCTTCCCAGCTTGCGCCGAACTCCACTTCATCGAAGCGGCTATGCCGCCCGGTCAGCGCGACACGCTCCAGGTGCAGCGCCTTTTCCAGCAGTCTCGGATGCTCGGCGGCCAGCCAGAACAGCTCCCACGGCTTCGAGGCTGGGCAGAAGAAGCACGCCGACTTGATCGGCACCATGTGCGCGCCCAGCTCGGTGGCAATCGCGCTCACGCAGTCGCGGCGAGTCCAGCCGATGATCTGGAGCGGATAGAGGTAGTCGAAATCCGCATCAGACGGCTTCAGGGCCTGGGAGCGGCGCAAATCTGCCTTGCCGCAGTCATAGCCGATCAGCTTCACGATGCGCTGGCCAGTGGCTTGGGCGTCCAGCCAGACCGGATGCGGATCGCGCTTGTTGGGGCCGCGCTTGGCCCCCTTGATGAACTGGTCTTGAGGGTCTTGCTTCCACTTGATCGAGCAGCTTTTCAGGCCAAAGGCCAGGCTCGGCAGGGTCTCGTTCTTGAGGCAGTTGCCGTAGAGGTCGGTGTAGTGTAGCCCGTCGAGGCCATCGGCACCTTGCGGCACACCGACACCTCGGGCCATCCCCAGGTGCGCAGCACCTCATTCATGCGCGTGACGTGTCGCAGCGTCTCGGGTTTTTCGCCGCCCGTGTCGGCGAACGTGATGACGTGCGGCCGCAGGCCGGCCGCGCGCAGCGCGACGATCATGGCCGTCGAGTCCACGCCGGAGCCGAAGCACAGGACGATGAGGCGACCGGCGAGCGCGTCCACCAGCGCGCAGCGCTGCCAGTCTTGCAGCACGCCCGAAGTGTGGGCTGCCTTGCTGCCGGCCGCAGGCCGGTGCCGCATGAGGGCGTCCACGGGCGGCGTCATGCGGCGGCCAGCAAAGCATCAAGGAAATCCGCGGCCACCACGGGGCAGACGGCATTGCCCAGCAGGTGCATGGCTTCGGCGTGGTTGTCGGGCAGGATGTAGCCGCGTTGGAAGCCCATCGCGGCCTTGGCCTCGGGGACAGCCAGCATCCGCATCTGGTCGCCCTGGATGACGGCCCAGCGGTCGCGCGTCGGGATGGTGCCTATCGGGCGCTCGATGCTGCGCCCGGTGCGGCCGCTCCCGCTGGAGTAGTACGGCGCGAGGAAGCGATGGCCGAAGGCCGCGCGGCCGGCCTCGATGCGGCGGATCGTGTTGGGACTGCGCCTGGCGGTATTGATCGGCGTCCAGGGGTGCGCGTCCCATTCGAGCACGTCCGCGATGGGGACATGCGGCCGACGCGGCAAGCGCAGCTTCAGCGGCCGGCGCGAGCGGGTGCAGACGATGAACAGGCGTTCGCGGTTCTGCGGCACGCCATGATCGGCGGCATCGACCAGGTGCGGGGAGACGGAATAGCCCAGGCGGCGCAGCGCGTCCTTCCATGCGGGGAACAGCACCCACTTTTCAAAGGCCGGGACGTTCTCCACCAGCAGGATCGGGCTGCGGTGGTATTCGGCGCAAGCCACCACGGCCCAGGCCGTGCTGCGCAGCGCGTCGTGGTGCGGCCGTTCCTTGCCTCGTGCCGGGCTGTGGCCCTGGCAGGCGGGGGACGCCAGCACGATGTCGTGCGGCGGCACCACGCGCCAGTCGGCTTGCTGGAGGTCTTGGCACTGGTGCCAGGTGGTCGGGTGGTTTGCCTCGTGGTACTGCACGGCGAGCGGCCAGTGGTTGGCCGCCCATGCGACCATCACCCCGGCCATGCGGGCACCTTCGGAAGAGCCACCGGCCCCTGCAAAGAGGTCGATGGCCGTCATGTTGGCGGCCATGTGCTCGATCACTCCGCCAGATAGCTCGCCAGGGCGTCCTCGTCCCCGTCCAGCAGCTCGGCCAGCACCGTGGTGCGTTCCTTGCGGGCCAGGGCGTCGCGCAGCGGCGTGGCCTTCACGCAGCACGGGCAGCGGGTGAACGACAGCACCGAGTCCGTGGCGAACTCCCAGCCGGCCGCGCGGGCAGCTTCGCGGATGCGGTCGGTGGGGCCACTGAAGCGGCCGGTTTCCAGGATGTCCTTCAGCTCCAGCGCCGACAGACCCCACTCGTGCGGCTCGTCATGGCGCATGTGGTAGGCCTCCCAGGGCTCACCGCAGTTCGGGCAGTTGATGTCCATTTCTTTCCCCTTTCATCACGTCGATCAATGGGGAAATTGTACCCTTAAATGGGTTGACCGTCAACCCTTTTAAGGTGGACAGTCAACCCTTTATAGGGGTCGCGGCGGGGGACTCTGGGGACTTTCGCGCGCGAAAGTTAGGCCCCGGCTGCGAGTGCCATGACGATCTGCCGGCACAGCTCAGCATCGGCTCGCGCCCGATGGCGTGGCCCGGTGGGCAAGCTGGCCCCTGCCAGGCTTGCAGCGGTTCGCAGGTTCGGCCAGCGTCCATCGTTGAGGTCAGTCAGAAGGGCCATCGTGCAGTCGGCCCGGAAGGTGGGCACATCAAGGCCGTGCAGCGTGCAGGTCTGCCGCATCATCCGGTTGTCGAAGTCGGCGTTGTGCGCGATGACCAGGCGATCAGCCACGATGCTGGCGACCTGTTGGCCAACGTCGCGCCAGGTAGGCGCGTGCATCACATCCTGCTCGGTAATGCCGTTGACGGCCGTTGCCTCGGCCTGGATTGGCCCCAGCGGCTTGACCAGCGTATCCAGAAGGACGGCACCAGCGGCGTCCAGGATGGCGATCTCGATGATTTCGGCGCTGGCGTCCAAGCCTGTCGTTTCCGTGTCCAGGAACAGCGGCGCGTTCTGGAGCCAAGCAGCGGCGCAGCCACAAACCGCGCGCCTTTCGTGCTCCCATTCCTCGCGCTCGGCTTGCCTCGCGCAGTCGCCGCACAGGCCGGCGCGATCCAGAAGCTGACTGTCAATGCGGGTGCCGCATTCGGCGCACGGCGACGTGCCGACCAGCGCACGGCCAGCCGCAAGCGCGGCCAGTTGCTCCGGCGTGGCCTCCCTGCGCGGCCGCATCGGAACGGCCTCGGCGGGCTCGTAGAGCGTCACGTAGGCGTGGCCCTGCCAGTAGTAGCCGGCTGCACGTTGATGCGTGGCCAGCTTCAGCCGCTGCTGCTTCAGCTCGGTCTTCGTCAGCAGGTGTGCCGGCGCAGCGGCGCGGTTCTTGTACTTCATGCGCGCTCCCTTCTTTGGGTCAGACGTGAGGGACGCCCATCAGCTCCAGGACGATCAGAAACAGGACGGTGACGATGGCGATCACCACGCTGCCGCTGACGATGTGAAACCAGTCTCGCAGGCTGGGCATACAGGACAGCAGGCACTGCCAAGCCAGGATCATCAGCAGCGGGCTAATCAAGGCGCTCGGCGGGGCGAGGCAGGACAGCAGGAACAGCCAGGCGGCCAGCGGGATCAACAGCAGCGGGGCGAGCCCTACGGGCACCTCGTTCCACCAGCGCAGGCGCGCGAACTCCACGCGGCCGTAGATCAGGCGGCCCGCCACCGTGCGGTATGGGCGGATCGACAGGGACACCGGCTTGGCACCCAGCAGCCAGCCGACCAGGTAGTGCAGCAGCTCATGGGCGAAAGTGCCCGGCAATCGCGCCACCACGTAGATCATGGGCACGCGGCGCAGGAAGCGAAAGACCAAGCCGATGGCCACGAACAGAAGGGCATGGCCAGCGGTGACGCCAGGGATCAGCTCGGCACCCATGAGGCCCCTCACTTTCCGCTGTCTGGCTTCTTGTTGAAGCCCCGGATCGTCGCCTCTTGGCTGGCGACCTGCGAGCGCAGCGTATCCGCCTCTCCTGAAGCCCTGGCCAGCGCGTTGCTGGCTTCCTTGGCTTCGCGGCGAGCCTCGTCAAGCTCGCGCTCCAGACGTTGCTTGCCGTCTTCCAGCTTCCCGATCACTTCGATGGATCGCTGCTTTTGTTCCTTCAGCGAGGCCTCCAGACCGCTTGCGTTCTGTTGGGCTCGTGCCAGCTCGATCTTCACAGCGGACAGCTCTGCATCGACCGCGTGGTGGGCCTTCTCGGCGGCCTCCAGCTCACCCCGCAGCGCGGCAGTGTCGGCTTCATGCTTCTCGGCGGTCGTCTTTGTCGCCAACTCCAGATCAGCCGCATGTTGTTGCACGCGGGCCAGCTCGATCTTCGTGGTGCCCAGCTCTGCCACGGCCTGGCTGCGGGCTTGCTCGGCGTTGTCCAGTTCGGCGCGGAGCTTGACGAGTTCTGCCTGATGCTTCTCGGCAGCGGCCTTCGTCGCCGCCTCTGCGGCGCTCAAGCGCTCGCGGAGCTGAGCCAGTTCCACCGCTTGCGCTTGGCCGTTCGCCTGGGACTCGGCGAGCTTGCCAGCCAATGTTTCGACCTCTGCCTTCGTGGTGTCCAGCGTGGCCTCCAGGTCATCGACGGTCGTGGCAGCGTCAGCCAGTTCACGCTCGGCCTGCTCACGCTGCTCGCCGGCAGCGCGTAACACCTCGGCCACGCGGCGCTCAGCGGCCTTCACCGCCTTGTCGTTCAGCTCTGCCGCAAGCTGGGTGATGCGCTCGGTCAGCGCAGCAGTGACGGCCTTCACTTCCTCGGCCACCTCCACGGGCAGCTCAGCTACCGGCTCGTCTTGCGTCACGGACTTGCTGGCCAGGTGCTCATCCCACACCTGTTTCAAGCGCGAAGGATTGCCCCCGCCGACCTTCTGCCGCAGGGCGAAGCCGGTGACGTTGCGGCCAGCGTCTTGCAGCGCTTGGCCAGCTTGGATGATTTGCTCAGTGGTGAATTCAGCGGGGCGCATGGCGCGTCCTTTCTTTGGTCAGCGCCACGCCAAGAGGGCGTCGGCAGGCACCAGGCACGGCCCGGCAGGAAGGTCGAGGGCGATGAAGTCGGCATGCCCGAAGCGACGGCCGGTGCCGACACGCTGCCGCTCGGCCAGCACGTCGAACACCGGGATGAACGGCTCCAGGTTCATCAGCAGGGCCTCGTCGCTCACCAGGTAGGGCTCGCGGCCGGCGTCGATCTGCTGCCCCGCCTCATTGTCGGCCTGATCGCTCAAAGCCTCGTGGTAGGCCTCGGCGGTCGTCAGGCGCAGCTTCGGATACAGGGCCAGCAAGCCCTGGCGACCCAATTCACCGCGCACCGGGCGGATGGCGGCCGCGCGTGCGCGGGCGGCGTTCAGTTGCTGGAAGCTCAAGGACATGGGGCACCTCCTTTCACGGTCGATGCATCAAGTATAGCAACAAACAAAGAAACAAACAAACTAACAAACAAATAAAAGCCGGATTGTTGCGGATCAGCCGCACCGGCCGGCTGCATGCGGCGAGGTCGGCGACGTGCCTGGCCAGCGCCCGGCCCGGTGCGTGGCCACGGCCACGATGACGGTGATGGACGACGCGGGCTGGCCAGCTCTGCGGCTCTCACGCGCACGCGCGCGAACGGCCACGAAGTCGCTGGCCGGTGCGGCGATAGACGATGCGGTGTGGCGCGGCGGCTGCGAGGTGACGATTGCCGGGCTTTTCCGCATGGTCGAGCCCGGCGCGTGTGCATAATTGCCGTCAGACTGCCGCCTGTAGCGGTGTATTCCTCCCTGACACCCGCAGTCTTTGGCCTCGATCCTGGTGGATCGGGGCCTTTTTCCTGGGTGCGCCAGGGTGCGAGTCGTCTATCGCCACCGTCTTGCCGGCCTGGGCTCAGCGCTGGTCGAGCTGCCGGCCGGTTGTTTGTCTGTCGCCGCTGGCCAGCGGCTGCTGGCCAAGTCGGCCGTCATCGGCGGCCGCATCACCGGCAGAGCTGGTCAGCCGAAAAATCGACCCTCCAGAACGGCCTACAAGCCGTTTTCTCGCCATCGCCGGGGCCTGGGGCTACCCGACAGCCAGAAAACGCCGCCTAGGCCGGCATATCGCACCAGGAAAGCCCTTTTAGGCCATTCCGCCCATCGACCAGGCTTCGCCCCTCTATTCCTTGAAGACAGGTTTTCAGACCTTGGCGACTCACCAGCGGTTGTGCAGCCGCGCGCACACGCGCCCGGTTGAGCGGTGGCCACGGCGTAGACGTGGCCAGCGTGATTTATCCGGGTCTTAGCGCCCGTAGGGTGGCCCGCTTGCGGGCCAGGTCAGGATGGACGCTTGCGGCCGTCCTGAGCCGCTTAGACGGCTGCTGCTACGGCGGTTGCGCACCACCGCCCGGCGCAGCCGGGCTTGTAATCGCTCTCGCGCCGCAGGCGCGCACGAATGCTGGGTGAGGCCGTAGGCCGAGGGGCGCAGCACCCCTGGGGGGATGGGAGAGGCCGAAGGCCTCGGGTGGGTTCGAGAAGGGGGTCTCCCCCTTCGGCGGCGTTAAAAACGTTAAAAAGAAAAGTGTTAAGACGCGCGCGCGTGTTAAGCCGCAAAAATCGCGCAGTAATGCGTTGATTTATAAGGATTTTTCCGCGCGGCGCATCGGCGATAGACGAGTTGGGGGCACGGCGATAGACGAGTCAGAACTACGGCGATAGACGAGAAAACTGACGGTGATAGACGATGACGCTCGAATTTCTGTGGATAAGTGGCCAAAGTTACGGCGATAGACGAGTGCTTTGGAGCCGTCAGACTGACGGCAAAGCGGCTGCATTGTTGCCCCAATTCGGCGAAAAGCCCTGTCTGGCAGGGCTTATGGGCGAAAAAGCGGTACGGCGATAGACGAGAAAATCGACGGCGATAGACGAGTCGGGCGTTTTTGCCTCGAAGTCCTTTTCGACGGCGATAGACGAGTGACGGCGATAGACGAGTCATTAGGCCACGGTTTTGGGCTTGGCTTTGGCCTTGGACATGTCCATCGACTGCTGAAGCATCCCGGACACCCAGGAGAGCTTGCCCACGCGGTTGGCCTCCGTCACGAGGCGCTTGTTGTCGCGTGTCATGTAGACGAGCTGGTTGGGCTTGCTCGACTCGTCCAGGGCCAGCCGGTAGTCGGGCAGGCGGTCGTTCTTGATGATGTCCTTCAGCTCGGTGCGGAAGTGGCTCGCGCTCTGCGTGCTGCCGGCCTTCTCTTGCAGCAAGGGCAGGCCGATGGTGAACCAAGGTTGTTGTCCGCAGTGCTTGCGGCCCAGCTCGTACAGCCGGCGCTCCAGCGCCTGGCCAAGCGAGAAGTAGTTGGGGTGCAGGGTGAGGATGTCGGAGGCGATGGCGGCCCGGTAGAGCCAGTCGGCAATCGTCAGCTCCAGCTCCAGCGCGCCCTTGCCGTTCTTGGTGTACTGCGTCACCTTGTAGTCTTCGATGAGGCCGAAGCCCTCGACCTGCTCGCGCTCGTTCGTCTTGACGTTGGTTTCAATCGTCGTGCCTTTGAGGCGGCGGCACATGTCCAGTACGCGCACGTATGCTGCGCCCCCGGTGCTGCGCCTGGTGCCGACCAGGAAAGGATGCACGGCGATCTTGAGGCGGCGGCCGACCATCATGCCGGCGTCGTGCGCTTTGACGATCTGGCTCAGGCAGTACAGCAGGATGTCCTTGTCGAAGACCGTGGCCGCGCCCAGCGCGGACGGGATCACCTTCAGGGTCTTGCCACCTCGGGAGTAGGTGCGGATGCGGGTGTCCTTGTTCTTGCTGAGCGAGAAGATGGGGTACTCCATCGAGGACACGTCGTCTTTCACCGGCCAGTCATGCACCAGGACAACCACTTCGAACAGATCACCTTGCGACGGGGCGTCGGCCGCATCGCTCTGATGCGGCTCACTGCTGCTGATGATCTGAAGCTCACCGAAAAGATCGGTCAGTTCGGGCGGGTTTTGAGGCTGCGCTACTGGTGCCAAACTACCTGACGTGCTAGACTTCTCCATATCTCACTCCGTTTTGGTTTTTGGCTCGCGGCCTTGGGTCAAGATGGGTTGATGATGGTCTATGAACCGCCCGGCCTGCTCGCCGGGCGTTTCTCTTTGTGGGCCTATCTCAAGCCGCAGCGACATGATGCTGCTGCGGAGCGACCTGGACAGCCAGGCGCAATCCAAGCGCCTTGAGCACGGCCGACAGGCTGCGCAGCTCAGGATTGCCCTGGGGTGAAAGCGTGCGGTAGAGCTGGTTGGCGTTCAGCTCTGTCTCCTTGGCGATGGCACGCACGCCACCGTGCGCTTCCGCCATCTGGCGCAGCGCCACCAGTAGATCGGCCGGCTCTCCATCCTGGAGAAGCTGATTCAGGTACTCGGCCGCAAAAGCCGGGTCTTCCTTGAACAGCTCGGCCATTGCTTCGTCGTGGCTTCGATCCTTCATGCTGACCTCCGTTGCCAGTCTTTCCAATACCCAATCGCGCGCTCGATGTCGGCGTCCTGGGAGCCTTTGTCACCACCGCACAGCAGTAGCAGCACCACGGCGTCGGCCATCGCGTAGTAGACGCGGTAGCCTGGGCCTTGGTCGATCCGCAGCTCCCACACCCCTTCACGGCAGGGCTTGTGGTCGCCGAAGTTGCCGCCCTCGATCCGGTTGACGCGCTTCAGCACCTGGACTTTCGCAATCGGATCGCGGAGCTTCTTGACCCACTCCTGGAAGGGGTCGTGCTCGTCTTCAGTGACGTAGTGGCGGACAGTGAACATAACCTATTATCGTTTATAAACGACAAAAGCGCAAGAGCCCTTGCGCTTCCTCGTGGCGTGGATGGCAGTGGCGTCTATACGTCCCGGTTCAGCTTGATGACGGCCCCTTGTCCACGATGACCACTTTCGCTCCCGCCGTGATCGCTTCGCTCTCCAGCTCATCCAACATGAACGACATTCCTCGACCACTCGGTGCCACAACCAAAGTATGGCCGCTGTCCTCTCGATTGAACGAGTAGGACATGCCACTGCCTGGCTTGGCGAAGACGAGTGTGTTGTACGGGTTGGTATCGCTTGTTTCGTTGCTCATGGATCAACCTTTCAAGAGTCTGGTGGTTTTGCGCACTGCGTTGGTGGCCTTCTCCAGCGCCTCGGCCTTCTTCTCCTCGTTCGTGCAGGCCTTCAGCGCATCCAGCAGACCGGCCACCTCAAGCGCCAGAGTCTCCGGCATGTCCAAGGTGACACTCACCACGGCGTTCCCCGTGGCGGCCGCCTGTGCGATGTAGTTCCGCTTGAAGTCGCCCATCAGGCTATTCACACGCTGCTTGCTGACGCCGTACTCGGTGGCAACGTCCGCCTGAGTGCGGCCGTCCACCAGGACGGCACGCAGGATCGACCAGGTTTGGTCATGGAAGCGCGTCTTGGCCATCCAGGGCAAGCCATCGAATTCTTCCGGGGACAGGCGCTTGAGTTTCATAGTTGTTTTCCGGGGCGGGTGAACTTTCGCGCGCGAAAGCTCAGTTGAAGGTCTTGTAGTTGCTCTGCTGGAGCATTCGCAGCATTTCGGCCGCCGTGGGCGAGCCGTTCTGCATGGCATAGCCCAGCAGCAGCTCGGCGCGCTCACCGCTCAAAGTCGTCTTCGGGGTGGCCATGCCACCAGGCACGCGGGTCGCGGCAATCACGGCTGTGGCCAGCAGGCGGCCGGCTTGGTCGGCCCACTGCGGCAGGGAGTTGCCCGCTTGGAGCCCGCAGGAAGCGACGTTGGCCGAGATAATCTCGCCTTGCGCGCTGGCCGTCACGAAGTCGGCACGGGCAATCGCCCCGTTCAGTTGCTGCTCCTGCTTGGCCAGGAAGTCAGCCTTGCAGAAGGGATGCACGCTGCTGGCACTGGCTTGCACCTGGAGGGCGTTGCGGGCTTGGGCGTCGGTCACTTGAGCGCTGGCCAAGCTGGCGAAGCAAGCCAGGAAAACAGCGGCGATCAGTTTGGTCTTCATCGTGTGTCCTCGGGTCAGTTGTGGTGCTTGTACTTGGCCAGTACCGCCTCGTACTTGTCCACGTCGATGGGCGGCATGTAGCTGTCGTTGTAGATCACGGCCACCAGCAGGTCGATGCTGCGGCGGTTGCAGTGCAGCGAGTCGTCCTTGTTGTCGGCCTTCGGCGCGTAGGCAGTGCTGTTGACGCACTGCTCGTAGAGTGCGGCGCGCACCTGGTCTTTCGCCGGCTTGGCGCTCACGGTGTTGCCGATCACGGCACCGGCCAGGCCAGCGGCGACCACTGCCACGCCGATGTAGGTCTTCGTTTTCGTGTCCATCTTCGTCCTTGGTTCCTTGTGTCGGTCGGCTCAGTGCCGCCCTTTGTCCTGGATGCTCGCTGCGTTGTCGGGCAGCACGCCCCGCATCCACGCCGGCACCCGCCCTTGGTAGGACAGGTTGCACCGTGTCGGAGACTTGTCGGCATCGAGCCAGCGCACCAGGAAGGCCTGACCGCCGAAGCCGATGCCCTTGCCCAGCTCGTGCATCGTGTAGTGAATGCCGTTGCAGACCACTCGGCCCTCATTCCGCTCGGCCAGCTCTTTCCAGTAGCGGCGATGGGACTCGATCACCTTGGCCTTCTCCTGCTCGATGTCGGCCGCCGTGAGGCCTCGGGCATCCGTGGCCATCACCTGCTTCCAGCCGGCGTCAATGTCACGCTGCGAGAAGCCGGCGTGAAAGCGCAACGGCTCGTCGCCTTCGCCCAGCATGTACGCGCGCACCTGGCAGGTGTCGTCGTGCATGTGCAGCTCCAGGTAGCTCAGCGGTTCACGCATGGATGCCTCCAGCCACGCGGTACATGCGGCTCACCAGCTTGCCGTCGATCTGCTTGAACACCACCACGCCGGCACCGTGCTCCAGCTCGTACACACGCATTGCCGGCGTCGGCGCTGCCTGCACGATCTGCACGAAGCGAGGGGAGGGCGGCGGGGCAGGGTGCCCCACGCCGGCAGAGGCCATCATCAGGAGCCCAGCGGCCCCGGCGAGCACGCTGCCGATGACAGCAGGCGCGGCGAACACAGCGGCGGTCAGCACCAGGAATCCGACCACGCTTTGCAATGTCTTCATGATCCTTGTTCTTTCTTGGGAGACGGCCTTGCGGCCGTCGCTGCTCAGAATCGCCACCCTTCCGGCATCGGGGGAATCTCGATGCGCGGGCCGTCGTCGTGCTCGGGGTCGGCTTCCGGTGCCAGCGGATGTTGCTCGCGCCACATCAGCAGCGGCGTCTTCGTCTTGAATTCGTCCTGGAGCTTCTTCAGGTACGCCAGGGACTTGTTCTCGCCCAGGGCCACCATCATGGGGAGCACCATCGACAGAAAGCCGCTCCACTGCACCCATTCGGTCTGATTCATGTCGCAATCCAGCTCGGCCATCTTCGCCTTCATGCTGTTGAAGTGCGCCAGGTTGGTTTCACCCCACTCGAACACGTCTTTGCGCAGGTTGGCCAGCGCCTTCTCGGTCTGCGCCCGTTCGGCGGCCGCGACTTCCTCCGGGCTGGGGCTTAGCGTCGGCAGGAAGGTCTGCCCTGGCTTGATGGGTTCCTCGCCCTTGGTCTTCGCCTTGCCCGTCGAGGCCTGCGGCGCGGCCGCCCGGTCGGCGTCGTCGGCATCCTGCTCGGTCGCTGCCGGCGCGGCCGGCTTGGTCTTCGCCTGCTTGGCCTCCTGCTGCTTGGCCTGCTGCACTTCCTCGCGGCGCTTCTGGAATTCCGCCTGCTCGCGCTTGAACTGCTTGACGGCCGACACCTTGTTGCGGGCCTCGTCCCGCGACAGCGGCAGGCCTTCGTGGAGTCGGCGCAGCATGTGGCTGAATTCTTCTTCGCTCTCGGCATGGAGCTGATTGAGGCTGTGCAGTACCTCGAAGTCCTCGCACAAGCCGTCTTTCAGCAGGCCCAGGACGGGCTCAGCGTAGCGAGTGACAGCCATGCGCTTGCTGATCCAGCCCTCGCTCTGCTTCTCCTTGCCGGGGTTCTTCTTGTCCGTCTTGTTCCAAATGCGGCTCGCTTCCTCGATGCCATAGCGTTCCACGTCCTCGATCACGCCCATCGCCTGGTCGTAGGCCGACAGGTCTTCGCGGTCGTTGTTCTCCGACACCTGCATCCGGCGAATTTCCAGCTCGGACATGCCGCGCTTGATGACCACAGGGGCCTTGCTCAGCCCTGCCAAGGGCGCTGCGCGGAAACGGCGCTCACCCACGATGATCCGGTACCGGCCGTCAGCTTCCTCATGGACAACCAGCGGCTCGATGATGCCGTTCAGCTTGAAGCTCTCGGCCAGTTCCTCCAGGTTCCCGAACTTCGTGCGAACCTGCTTGACGCTGAAGATGCGGGACAGCTCGATTTCGGCGTCCGCTGGCTGCGTCGGTTTCGGCTGCACGGCAATCTGCGCCACGGCGGACAGCTTGCCCAGGTTCAGGCCGGGCTTTTTGGTTGCGGTTGCGGTTGCGGTCATGTCTTGTCCTCTCAGATCGTGGCCTTGTCGAAAATCTGGCTGCACACAGCCTTCATTTCCTTCGCGGCAAGAATTTGGCTTTCGCCACTCTGGACACGCCACACGGGGCGATCCTTGGCGTATTGGGTGGCGGCCCGGTCGTACAGCACGCCGTCAAACACCACGTCGCCCAGCTCGTCGCGCAGTTGATCCAGCGCGTTGCGGTCGAAGGCGCGGCGGGTGTTGACCCGGTTGGCCAGCAGGCCCAGCGTCACCAGGTCGCTATTCCATTCGAGTTGCTGCACGCGGGCGATGTCCTCGAACAGATCGCCCAGGCCGTCGATGGCGTCTTGATCCATCGTGCAGGGGCACACCACGAAGTCAGCGGCGATCAGCGCGGCATAGAGCGGCTGGCCCAGGGTCGGCGCGGTGTCGATCACGCACAGGTCGAAGTCGGCCGACAGGCTGGCCAGCGCCGCGCGCGGGGCGTGCATGTCTTCCAGCGGCCGCGTGGCCACGTCCACCAGCTCGCGGTCGGCGGCCACCAGTGCGGCACCTTCCCCGCAGGGCATCGGCTGCTGCTCGATGCCAGCACCGTCGAAAAGCGAGCTGGCCATCAGGAAGGCCTCGCCTTCGCCGGTATCGCCCAGGTTGCGCTCGCGGAAGGCGCGCAGGGTCTTGCTGAAGTTCTTTTGCGGATCGAGGTCAACGCACAGCACACGATGGCCCTGCTCGATGCCGTAGAAGGCCAGATTGCGTGCCAGCGTGGTCTTGCCCACACCGCCCTTTTGATTCGCAATAGCAATGGTTTTCATGGGATCGTTCCTTGGATGCGGGTTCAGGCCAGGGTCAGAGCCGGGGCGACCACGGGCTGGAAGACCGAATGCAGGTTGAGCATGATGGTCAGCCAGTTGACGGCAAACAGGTTCATCGGGATGCGGCGCGGGTTGGCGCGGTTGTCCTCGGAATAGACCACCTCGTAGCGCCACTCGTCCTGCACTGCCAGCAGCTCCGCTTGCTGTTTCACCACATCGACGCGAAACACCATCCAGGGCGCGGGCTGTTCCTCACCCTTCACCACCTGGTCGTGAGCCATTTCCAGCTCGATCACGCCGTCCTGCACGCTCGACACGCTGCAATAGATGGACATATCCCCGGCGATGCGCGGGGGAGCGAAGAAGGTGCTGCCCAGGGTCACGTTGGCCAAGTCGGGCACCAGGTCGCTCAGGCGTTGGTACAGGCGGTGAAAGAGGTTCGGGTTCATGGTCATGGCTCCAAAGTCAAAGGGTGATGAGGGTCTTGCGGGTGGACTTTCGCGCGCGAAAGCCTTGGTCTTGTCCTACGGTCTGCTCACCGTGTCGGGAGGACAGAATCAGCGCCCCACTGAACTGCTGATGTTTGTAATTCTATGGCAAAAAGGGGTGACGGTCAACCCTTTTGCAACCTTTTTGCATCATCCGCGCAATCTTTTTTGTGCCTCAAGAGCAACATGGCCTTCCAGCGTAGAGCCCTGTCAAGGGAGCCACCGGAGGCCGCACGCGGAGCGCAGCCGCAGGCGAGCACCGAACGGGCGAGGATGGCAGCGCAGCGGCCCTTGATGGGGATCGAAGCGAAAGACGCTCACCGTCTGAGGTGCAGGGGGTTCAGGCCAAAGGCCGCACCCTGCATCTCTGACGACAGAGGGCGACTCGCTCCCCTCGCAGGGCGAGGGGCGGGGGGGAGTGGGATGGCACGCTGGGCCGGTTTGACACGGCGCAGACGGGCATATACAATGTGGCATATACATAGGAGGACTATGCCATGCCTACCCTAGCAACCCCATCAAGGCCAAAAGAGGCCAAGCTATTTCGGAACAACCGCAGTCAGGCGGTGCGGATTCCCGTGGAGTTCGAGTTGCCGGGGGATCGTGTGCTGATCCACCGCGAAGGCAGCAAACTCATCATCGAGCCAGTAACCCGGCCAACGAACATCGTCGAACTACTGGCCGAGTGGAGGAAGGAAGCGCCGCTCGCGCCGGAAGATCAGTTCCCGCTCATTGAGGACATGCCCGCCCGGCCGGAGGACATATTTTGAGCGGATATCTGCTGGACACGAACATCATCAGCGACATGATCCGCAGCCCGGACGGGCCTGCTGCACGTCGCATCGAGCAGGTCGGGCCGAAGGAAATTTTCACCAGCATCATCGTCGCAGCCGAGCTGCGCTATGGCTGCGCAAAGAAGGGCTCGCCCAAGCTGCTGGCCAGGGTGGAGGGCATTCTTGAAACGATCCCGGTGCTGCCGCTGGATATTCCGGCTGACGCCGAATATGCAGGCATCCGCGCTGAGCTAGAAGCGGCTGGCCAGCCTATCGGCATGAACGATCTGCTGATCGCCGCACACGCCTATGCGCTCAGCCTCACGCTAGTGACGGACAACACGCGCGAATTCGGCCGCATCCGTGGCCTCAGCGTAGAGAACTGGCTGGAAAGATAGCCCGCTTTCATTTGCAGAATTTGAGGCAACCATGAACATGAAAAACTTGGCTGGAAATTCCGTCTCGATCTTCCTGTTTCGGTTTGTGCTACATGGCGACGGCATCAACTTTGTTTTGAATGAGTCGATTGCCGAGGACATGTACCGAGATATTGACGAGAAAATCAAACCGCTTGTTCATGCTTGTTGCGAAACGCTGTTGCGATACAGACATTTGAGTGTCGGCAATACCATCATGGATGGCAACATCCTTGAGGACGGGCAGTTTGAGGTCATGTTGAGCAGAGGCTTAGGCAGGCACTTCGCCGAGAAGGAAAAGCAGCATTTATTCCAAGACGCAAAACGCATCGCTGACCTGCTGGCGGAAGTGATGGACAGAACGACCCAGGCGCTGAACCAAGGAAAGCACGTTAGCCAGCCTCTTAAACAGTTCCCGCAGAGTCCAAAGAAGATAAGAAAGGGGCTTGAGGCGCTTGCGCAGGAAAAGCACCTTGCAGCAGAACTGCAATGGCTCGCCGAGGGCAAATCAATAAGGCCAGGCTTGAAACAGTTGCGCGCTGATGATTTACCTGCGGGTGTGGTCGCCTCAAGAGGCTACGATCACCGGGGCCATTGTCTCGTTCTGGATCACGATACCCTTGGAGAGCTTGGGAGGATCGTTTTAATCAACGTTCGTGATGACCAGATGCTGATGCAAGCAGAGCTATGCACTGGCGGTGAAAATTTGCAAGACCCTATCGTAAAGCAGAAACGGAAAATACTCGAAGCGGTTGTTTCGACCGTCAACAACTGCTTTGATGGAATCGAGAGGTAATGAAAAGAATCTTGGATTAAGGATAACCGTCGTGATTCCAACAACCTGGTTTCGCAGGCTCGTTTTCTTCCTGTTCGTCATGGAGGTGGGCGGCGGCGTCCTTTGGGCGGCCGCGAAGCTGGCCCCGGATCAAGGTCATGCGAATCTGCTCCAGACCGTTGGAAGCCTGGTTTTCCTGTTCGGCTTCTATGCCGGGATGCCCCTGGTCGCTCGCTACCTGGCTCCCCAGCCTTGCACCGATCCCGCCAGGCAGACGCGACTGGCCAGCCTGCTCCAGCGCTACGGCAGCTCTTGCCCGGTCTTCCTGTACGAGCACCCGGACAAGGAAGCGAACACCGTGGGCTTGTGGCCATCGCAGTCGCGCATCTACATCACCACGGGCCTTTTTGATCGCATGAGCGATGAGGGCCTGATCGGCATCCTTGGCCACGAAAACACTCACGCCCGCGAGCGGCACATCCTGGTGGGCTTCGTCTATGCCTGCATCTTTGCCCTGGGCTCCTACGCCTCAGACAGTCGCACCTTCTTTGTAGTGGGCTTCCTGCTGTTCCTCGGGTTGAGGCGCTACATGGAATACCGCGCGGATGCCGGCGGGGCGCTGCTCGCTGGCCCGGCCTCGATGAGCACGGGCTTGCGCGAGCTGGCCATCCTCTACCCAAGCGCGGCTTGGCATCGGTGGCTGACTATCATCATGGCCTACCCGACTCTGCCTATGCGCCTGCGGGCCTTGGAGACGAAGCGGCCGGCGCTGCTCTGACGGCAACTTGCCGTCAAGTTCGCGCCCTGTGCATCATGGAGGGCATTTCGAGATTGGGAGAATAAGTCGATGAAGGTGATCCGCTACGCAGCCGGTGCTGCGCTATTCATGGCCACGGCTGCGGCAACGGCCGCGCCCCTGTCCCCGCAGACCATGCAGCTCACCGAGTTCGTGCGCGACACCTGGAAGGTGCCTGAATTCCAGCTCGGCCGCTCTGCCGTGCTGTCCACCGTCGCGCTGCGCGTGTCCACCTATTCGTCGCCGTTCTTCATCCACCGCTCACAGATGGATGCTCTCGGGAAGAAGACCGGCGAGCTGGAGCAGCTTTGCACCAGCCAGGCCGGAAGCTGGCAGTACGTTGGCTTGCCGCTCATCGAGAAGGGCGAGCCTCCACAGCGCGGCCTCTCCGATGTCGAGGTCTTCCGCCAGATCGTGGTGGCCATGTTGCGGCAACCAGAGCCGCTTGTCGGTGATGCGCTGGAATACGCCCTCAAGAACAAGTGGCTGGGCCGCTATGAGTGCTCGGTCGATGGGGCCGCCGCCTGGCGTGCCACCATCAGCTTTGATCGCGCCCAGGCACGCACTACCGGCCCGACCGCTACCTACCGCGACGTGACGCTGAAGATCGGCTTGGCCGATGGCGCACAGGTTGGCCAACAGAAAGCCGTAGATGCCGATCAGCGCTGAGCGTCCATCGAGAAACTGGTTCGCGCAGGGCGGCAGCGCCTATGCGAAGTTCCGCCCGTCCTATCCTGCTGAGCTGGCCACCTTCCTGGCTTTGGTCGCCCCTGACAAGAACCTGGCCGTGGACGTGGGCTGCGGCACCGGCCAGCTCACGGCCCAGCTCGCCAGCCATTTCAGCCAAGTCGTCGGCCTTGATCCGAGTGCCGATCAGCTTGCCAATGCCATCCAGCATCCGCGCGTCCGCTATGAGCGCGCGCCGGCCGAGAAGCTGCCGCTCGATGCCGGCACCGTCAGCCTGGTAACTGCTGCCCAGGCCGCCCACTGGTTCGATCTGCCGGCGTTCTTCGGTGAGGTGCGGCGCATTGCTGCGCCTAGTGCGGTGGTCGCGCTGGCCACCTATGGCGTGCTGGAGCTGGAGCCGGAGGTCGCCCCGGTCTTCCAGCGCTTCTACCGCGATGTCATCGGCCCGTTCTGGCCTCCTGAGCGCGCTTTGGTGGACAGCGGCTACTCCACCATCGACTTCCCGTTTTCAGAGCTTGCAGCGCCTCGCATGGCTATTAGGCAGACCTGGAATCTGCCGGAGCTGCTGGGCTATGTGTCCACCTGGTCGGCCGTGCGTGCGGCCGTTGATGCTGGGCGGCAAGACTTGCTGACCAGCTTCGCGGATGACATCGGCGTGGCGTGGGGAGACGCCGGGGCTCGCCGGTCGGTGTCGTGGCCTATCGCGCTGCGGATCGGCCGGGTGTAGTTCGTCAGGCGCTGGCGGCCGCTTCGCGTTGCAGCAGTTCCTTGAGGGACAAGTACCACAGGCCGGCCAGCGTATCGTCCAGCTCGGCCAGCGCGGCGGCCGCCTGCATCAAGGCGAAGCCGAAGCGGCCGGATTCAAGCAGCAGCTTCGGCTTCAGCACGATGCCTTCCGTGCCGTGGCTCACCAGCAGCGTGGCCAGCTCGTCCGAGGTCAGGTGCGTTTCCTCGCCACGGCGGTTGATCGAGTCGGCCAGCAAGGGCAGGTAGAACGGCAAGACCACTTCCAGCTCGCGCTCGATGCGCCTTGCGGTCTTGCTGTCGGCCAAGATCGTCTTCAGCCTGCCGGCGTCGGCTTCGCACAGGGCTTGGCCAAGCTCCCCGAGGTCGCGGACAAACTGCCCATCATCCATGCGTGCGGCTTGCGCGCGAACGTCCCGAATTAGCCAGTCAGGCACCCCTGTAGATTCTTCAAATTCCATACTTCCCCCCCACACGTATTCATCGGAAATAACGGCGGAGATTGCAAGAACTTGAACTTTTAAGCGCGCGCTTAATTCTCGCCAGCAGCGGTCACAGGGATGAGCGCTGCGGCTCAGA
>NZ_JASATD010000060.1:0-14347 GCF_038440115.1 Ralstonia sp. OTU4908
CCACGAATGGACCACTAGCAAAAAAAATCAACACGTCCTCAACACGCCCTCAACGCGCCTTCAACCGCCGCACCGAGACATCCCCCACCCACTGCACGAGGCTCACCAGCCCGATCAGCACCACGATCACCACCGCCATGACGGTGGTGTCGAAGCGCTGATAGCCGTAGCGGATGGCAATGTCGCCCAGCCCGCCTGCGCCAACGGCACCCGCCATGGCCGATGCGCCAATCAACGACACCACCGTCAGCGTAAAGCCGCCGATGATGCCGGGCAGCGCTTCGGGCAGCAGCACGTGCCAGACGATGTGGCGGCGTTCGCAGCCCATGGCCTGCGCGGCTTCCATCAGGCCGCGGTCGACCTCGCGCAGGCTGATCTCGGCAATGCGCGCGAAGAACGGTGTGGCGCTGATCGACAGCGGCACCACGGCCGCCCACACGCCAATCGTCGCGCCCACCACCAGCCGCGTGAACGGCAGCAGCGCCACCAGCAGGATGATGAACGGCGTGGCCCGAAAGCCGTTGATGAGTGCACCCAGCACGCGGTGTACGCGCGGCGACTCCAGCGCATTGCCCGGCGCGGTCAGCACCAGGATGAGCGCCAGCGGAATACCGGCCAGCACGGCGATCAGCGCGGAGGCCGACACCATCGTGAGCGTGTCGAGCAAGCCCTGCCAGATGCGGTCAATCGTGAGCGGCGACATAGCCGAGGCTCCGGGTGTGTTGCGACAACTGCAGCGCGGCGAGCGCGTCAGCCGACAGCGTGCTGCCCGCTGCCGCGACCAGCAGGCGCCCTTGCGTGCGGCCCTGGATGCGGTCAAGGTCCGCGCGTAGCAGGCGGGTGGGTTGGTGCAGCGCCTGGGCAATCTGCGCGAGTTCCGGCACGGCGGCGGTGCCGGTGTAGCTGAGTTCGATCAGCTGCTCGAACGGCGCGCGCGCGGGCGGTGTGGGCTGCAAACGTAGGGCCACGTCTTCGGGCAAGCCGCCGCGTAGCGGTTCGAGCAACGCCCGTGTGGCGTCGTGCTGCGGGTCGCCAAAGACGCGCCATACGGGGCCTTGCTCGGCAATGCGGCCGGCTTCGAGCACGAGCACGTTGTCGCAGATATCGCGAATCACGCCCATCTCATGCGTGATGAGCACGATGGTTAGCCCCAGGCGGCGGTTGATGTCGCGCAGGAGGGCGAGGATGGCGTCGGTCGTTTCGGGGTCGAGCGCGGAGGTGGCCTCATCGCACAACAGAATTTCGGGGCGATGCACGAGTGCGCGCGCAATCCCGACGCGCTGCTTTTGCCCGCCGGACAGGCGCCCGGGATACACGTGCTGCTTGCCCTCCAGCCCGACCAGCGCCAACAGCGCATCCACGCGCTCCGCGATCTCGACCGGCGGCACGCCTGCCACCTTCAGCGGCAGCGCGACGTTTTCCCAGACCGTCTTGGCGGAAAGCAAATTGAAGTGCTGGAAGATCATGCCGATGCGCCGGCGCAGCCCCACCAGCGCGGCCCTGCCGAGCGTGCCGACATCGACGCCGTCCACCAGCACCTGACCGCTGGTGGGTTGTTCGAGTCCGTTGATGGTGCGCAGCAGGCTGGATTTGCCCGCACCGCTGCGCCCGATGATGCCGAAGATGCCCCCAGCCGGGATGTCGAGGTCGATGCCTTGCAGTGCATGCACATCGCCCGCCGCCGCGCGGTACGTCTTGCCGACGTTGCGGAACGTGATGGTGCCGGTCGTGGGGGCGGAGATTGCGGCATCGGTGTGTCTGGCATGCGGCGCGATCGCATCGGTCCAGATGTGCGCGGGGTTTGAGACGAGTGTGGTCATGGCCTTGGCGTTCTACCGGGTCACCGCTTCACCCAAGGGAGAGTGAAGAGCTTGTCGTCGTTGGCGTAAGACGTGCGCACTTGCTGACGCACGGCTGGCGAGTCCTGATACAGCTTGATGAAGCGGGCGATGCGCGGGTCGTTGGCGTTGTCGTTGCGGGCAACGAAGCGGATGGCGAAGTACTCGTCGTCGATGCCCGAGTACAGTAAGCCAGCGCTCGCCACGTCCGGTTTGCCGGCGTTGACGAAGTGCGCGGGGTAGCCCTGTGCAAGGTCGACGTCATCCAGCGCGCGTACGAGCTGCGGGCCTTCGATTTCGACAAACTTCAGCTTCTTCGGATTGGCGACCACGTCGTTGAGCATGCCGCGTGCACCTACGCCATCGCGCAGTTTGATCAGCCCCGCCTTCTGCAGCAGCAACAAGCCACGGCCTTGGTTGACGGGGTCATTGGCCACGGCCACGCGCGCGCCGTCCTTCAGATCGCTCAGGCGTTTGATCTTGCTGGAATACAGGCCGATGTTGCCCAGCACGCCGATGCCGACGCTTTTGAAGGCATAACCGCGTTCCTTGATCGCGTTGTCGAGAAAGGCCTGGTGCTGGAAGTAGTTGAGATCCAGGTCGCCCGAGGCGAGTGCGACGTTGGGGGTGGTCCAGTCGGTCAACTCCACCACCTTGACGTCGAGCCCCTGCTTGCGGGCTTCGGCGGCGGCCACCTCCACGGAATCGGCCAGCGCACCAGGCGTGACGCCGATACGCAGTGGGGCCGCATGGGCGGCAGCGGCAATGGTTAGGGCGCTGAGTGCGAGGGCGAGTCGTTGGGTCAGTTTCATGGATACGGTTACAGCAAAAGGAACATGCAGTGATTCCAGCATGGCAACCGGGCCCATTCCCACGAATATTTGCGTAGATGGTTACTCGGTCTGAGTTAGAGCGATACTTGCGGTCGACCGTGGCAGTTCAATCACAAGGAGGGGACTCTTCGATGCATGCATCTTTCAAACGTCGCCGGACGAGGGCGGGGCGGGTGGTGGGGCGTCTGCTGTTGGCAATCGCCGTCATCCTGGTGGGCCTTGCGGCGGTTGTGGGCGTCAATACGTGGCGGCACAACTCGCGCCAGCTGGATGTGCCGGCCGTCACGCCGGTCTCGGTGGATGGCCCCGCCGCTGCCGCCCACCTGGCCGAAGCCGTGCGCGCACGCACCGTGTCGAGCGCCACCGATGCGCAGCTGAATGCGGACCAGTTCCGCCAGCTGCACGCCATGCTCGAGGCGCGCTACCCCAAGGCGCACGCCGTGCTGCAGCGTGAGCAGGTGGGCGACTTTGCGTTGCTCTACACCTGGAAGGGCGCTGACCCGTCGCTGAAGCCCATCATGCTGATGGCCCACCAGGACGTCGTACCGATTGCCCCCGGCACCGAAGGCGACTGGACGCAGCCGCCCTTCGACGGCGTCGTCAAAGACGGCATGGTCTGGGGGCGCGGTGCGTGGGACGACAAGGGCAACCTGATCTCGCAGATGGAAGCCATCGAATTGCTGGCTGCCAGCGGTTTCAAGCCGCGCCGCACCATCCACCTGGCCTTTGGCGCCGACGAGGAAGTGGGCGGCGAGCGCGGTGCCAAGCAGATCGCCGCGCTGCTGAAATCGCGCGGCGAACGGCTCGACTTCGTGATCGACGAAGGTCTGCTGATTACCGAAGGCGTGCTGCCGGGGCTCACCAAACCTGCGGCGCTGATCGGCGTGGCAGAGAAGGGCTTCCTCTCCGTGCAGCTCAAGGTGGGCGCTACGCCCGGACATTCGTCGATGCCGCCTCCGCAAGGGCAGAGCGCCATCGCCATGATGAGCGCCACGCTAAAGCGGCTGGATGACGATCAATTGCCTGCGGGCATTAGGGGCGTTGCGCAGGAGATGTTTGCAACGCTGGCGCCCGAGATGCAGGGTTTCAGCCGCGTGGCACTGTCGAACCTGTGGCTTTTCGGGCCGCTGCTCCAGAAGCAATTGGAGGCATCGGGCAGCTCCAACGCCATGCTTCGCACCACCACCGCGCTGACCATCGTGCAAGCCGGCAACAAGGACAACGTGCTGCCCGGCCGCGCCGAGGCCACGGTCAACTTCCGGCTGCTGCCCGGCGACACCATCGCCTCCGTCACCGCGCATGTGGAAGACGCCGCCAAGGCCGCTGCACCTAAAGGCAAGTTCGAGTTGAGCCGGCTGCCCGGTTCGAGCGAGGCCTCGCCGGTGTCACCCACGCAATCGGCGTCGTATCAGTTGATCAACAAGACGGTGCGCGAGCTGTTCCCGGGCACGGTCGTGGCGCCCGGGCTCATGATCGGCGCGACGGATTCGCGCCACATGATCGAGATTGCCGACCATGTGTATCGGTTCTCGCCGGTGCGCGCCAAGCCGGAAGACCTGCCGCGCTTTCACGGCACCAACGAGCGGATCACCGAAGCCAACCTGGTGGAGCTGATCCGCTTCTACCACCGGTTGGTGCAGCAGGCGGCCGGGGCCTGATCTCAGTGTGAGGCTGCCACCAGCGTGTCGATGTGCGCGTCGTTGGTGGCTTCGGGGCGGCGCAGTTGCGTGCTGCGGCTGCCGTCCACTGAGATGGCCGTGTCGCCATGCACGGTCACGCGGCGTACCAGGCGCGGCTGATTGCCGTAATCGTTGATGGCGTAATGCTGCGTGGCGCGGTTGTCCCAGATGGCGACGTCGTGCTGGCGCCATTGCCAGCGCACGGTGTTGTCCAGCCGCGTTACGCGGTTCTGCAGCAGTTCGAACAGCCGCGTCGATTCGCTTCCCGGCAGGCCGGTGAAGCGCTTGACGAAATGCCCGAGCAGCAGGGCGCGTTCGCTGGTTTCCGGATGCACATGCACCACGGGGTGCGACGCTTCATACACCGACGCGGTAAACACCTCGCGGTGATGCCGCAGGCGTGCGCCGTCGATCTGCGTGCGCTCGGCACCGTAGTCGTAATCGTTGGTGTGCACGGCCCAGAGTTGCTCGGCGAGCTGCTTGAGCGTATCCGGCAATTGCTCGTAGGCGCGGGCCGTGTTGGCCCAGACCGTGTCGCCGCCGTAAGCGGGAATCGTCACCGCGCGCAGGATCGACACCTTCGGAAACGCATCGAGAAACGTCACGTCGGTGTGCCACGAGTCGGCACGGCCGCCGCCCTTCGACGCGTCGAGTTCAAACAGTTGCGTGCCGGTGGGCGCCGGCACGGTCGGATGGGCGACGATGCGGCCGAAGCGTTTGCCGAAAGCCTGGTGCCGGTCATCGTCCAACTGCTGCTGGTCGCGAAAGAACAACACCTTGTACTTGAGCAGCGCCGCATACAGGCTCGCGAACGTGTCTTCCGCCAAGTCGGCGCCGAGCTTGAGGTCGAGCACCTCCCCGCCGATATGTCCGGCCACGCGGCGTACGCGCAGGGGGCCGAACGTGGTGTCGATGGCGGTGTTGTGATCGTCTGGCATGGCGGCTCCGGCAGAAATGGCGATGGATCATGCTAGCCATCCGGTGCCCGGCCGAAAACGAACGGTTTGACATATCCAAATGCAGTTCTGTCGGTCATGCCGATGAACTGTTCGCGAAAGATGCTGAACAGTTCAGCCAAACTGTTCACAACTGTTCATGTCAACGATTTGATCTGCCGCGCAAGATGGAACCGTGCCGATCCGCAGCCCCCATAAAAAATCATCCACCACGAACCCCGGCACAGGAGTCTCAATCATGCGCGAAATCAGAATCTTCGAACTGGACCGGCCGGGCGTGCCGGTGAGCTGGCGGTCGGCACGGGCCCAAACCATCGCCGCACAAGCCGGGCTGTTGTGGGTCACGCAAGAGCATCAGCGCCAGGACATCTGGCTCAAGCCCGGCCAGTCGATCGACGTGCCGGCGGGCGTGCGCTTCTGGCTGTCCGGTGAGCCGGTTGAAGGCACGCCAGCGCGCTTTGCCGTGACCGAAGACATCAACGCCCCGCGCCGCCTGCTGCGCTTCATCGGTTTGGTGGTGATGGCCGCGTATCGGCAGATTCTGCGCGACGACGGGCAGGATGCTACGCGTACGCCGTCCGCACAGCGGACCGGTACGTAAGCATTGCGTCAAGCCGGAAAGACCAGCCGGAACTCGGTCCGCCCACCCGGCGGGCTGCTGGCGTGCACGCTACCGCCGTGCAGGTCCATGATGGTTTTGACGATGGCCAGTCCCAGCCCGGTCGACTGGCTTGATTGCGCACTGGATTGCGCCTGCGAGGGGCCACCCCGGTAGAACCGCTCTAACAGCGGCGGCAGGGCGGTGTTCGGAATGCCCAGCCCCGGGTTGCACACGAGAATTGCGATCCCTTGCGGCACCGGCCCGATGGCTACGTCGATGTGCGCGCCGATGGCCGTGTGGCGCAGCTGCGCATCGCACTGCAGGTCGATGGTGATGTTGCGATCGGCTGCCACTGGGTCGAAGCAGTCGACCAGCATCTGGACTGGGCTGGCTTATCGACAGGAGAACGGGCGGGCGACATTACGGCGCAGGCAGATGCGGCAGTGCCGTCTGCTGCGCCGTGACGCTGGCGTTTATTCCGCTTGCAGTGCGGCGATGATCTTCTCGGCCTGAGCCTTGAGCTTGTCGCTGTCGGCCTGCACGCGGGCGTGCGGTTGCAGCGGGGTATCGCTGTAGCGCGGCAGCACGTGAAAGTGCACGTGCGGCACCGTCTGCCCGGCGGCGCTGCCGTTGAGCTGGAAGATTGCGATGCCCGGCGGGGTGAACGCAGCCCGCACGGCGCGCGCCAATTTGCGCGTGGTGCGGATGGCAGCCGATGCGGCATCGTCGGACAGGTCGAACAGCTCTGCCGCGCCTTCCTTGGGCAGCACCAGCACGTGGCCGTCGGCCTGCGGCATGATGTCCATGAAGGCGATGGTGTGGTCGTCTTCGTACACCTTGATGCAGGGCAGCTCGCCGCGCAGGATCTTGGCGAAGATGTTCTGGTTGTCGTAAGTCGCGTCAGGCATGGGTGTCTCCAGTAAGCGGGAAATGCACGGGAAAGCGCTGCGCGAAAGTATATAGGCGACCGTTGGCGACGCGCGTGGCGCAGGTTTGGCGCAGATCAAGCGGGGCTGTCGTCCACCGACAGCGGCGCAGCCACGTGTTCGAGCGGTTTGCGTTCAGCGGCCGTCCCCCAGCACGCCTGTACCGCGGCCGCAAGCAGCATGAGCACCGCGCCGAACGCATAGCCGCCGAACACGGCACCGCGCGAGTGTGTATCGATCAGCCAGCCGAAGAGCGCAGGCCCGGCCACGCCGCCCAGCCCGGTGCCCACGGCATAGAACAGCGCGATGGCCAGCGCGCGCACCTCAAGCGGGAAGGTCTCGCTCACCGTCAGATAGGCCGAGCTGGCGGCGGCCGATGCAAAGAAGAACACGACGGTCCACGCGAGGGTCTGCGTGGCGCCGTCGAGCACACCTGCCTTGAATAGCGTGCCGCTCACCAACAACAGCACACCGCTGATCGCATACGTGGCGGCAATCATCGTGCGCCGGCCCACCACGTCAAACATCCGCCCGAGCAGCAGGGGCCCGAGAAAGTTGCCCAGCGCGAACGGCAGCAGGTAGGTGCCGACCTTCGTCGCGGGCACATCGTAGAAATCCGTTAGCACCAGCGCGTACGTGAAGAAGATCGCGTTGTAGAAAAACGCCTGTGCGGCCATCAGCGCGAGGCCCACCATCGCCCGTTGCCGGTGCTGCACGAACAGCACGCGTGCGACTTCCACCAAGCGTGGATGGCCACGGCTGCGCATGCGCAAGCTGGGCAGCGGCGCGGTATCGAAGCGATGGCCGCGTGCGGTGATTTCGCTTTCGATCTCCTGCACGATGGCTTGCGCTTCTTCGTGCCGACCGCGGGTGATAAGCCAGCGCGGGCTTTCCGGAATCCAGAAACGCATCACCAGAATGATGAGGCCCAGCACGGCGCCGATGAAGAAGCACACCCGCCAGCCGGTATCGACGCTCATGTGCGCGGGGTCCAGCAGCCACAACGAGGCGCCCGCACCCAACGCGGCCCCAACCCAGAACGTGCCGTTGATGGCGAGGTCCGTCCAGCCGCGCACGCGTGCCGGCGTCAGCTCCTGGATCGTCGAATTGATGGCCGCATATTCGCCGCCGATCCCCGCGCCGGTGAGCACGCGAAACACGACGAGGCTGGCAAAGCTCCACGAGAACGCTGTCGCCAGCGTGGCCAGGATGTAGACGCCCAACGTGATGAAGAACAGCTTGCGGCGGCCGAGTCGATCGGTCATCCAGCCGAACAACAGCGCGCCGAACACCGCGCCGATCAGGTACGCGCTGCTGGCAATGCCAACCTGCGCGTTGGTGAGATGCAGGGCAGGGCTTTGCTTGAGCGCGCCCGCCACCGCGCCGGCCAGCGTCACCTCCAGGCCGTCGAGCAACCACGTAATGCCCAGTGCAATGACCACGCGCGTGTGAAAGCGGCTCCAGGGCAGGCGATCGAGCCGGCTGGGCAGGTCTGATGTGTGAAAGGCTAGCGATTCGGGCATCGCGGCGCACCCGGAGAGGATTGCGCACGATGCAGCACGATTTATTCCCGCGAAGGCGCGGCCGAACCGTCTTGCGGTGCGCCCGCGAGCAGCGTGTCTTCAAAGAAGCGGCGGCGCGCGTCCTTATCGGGCTTGCTGCCCTGGTGCCAGAGCGTGGCTTCCGATAGCTGGTAGGCGTACAGCATGAAGGCGCGCGTCTTGGCGTCCTTGCGCGCAAAGCCGATCGCCTGGAAATGCTGGACGTAGTAGTCCATGCGATGCTCGTCGACGGCTTCGACGGCTTCCTGCGCCATCGGGTCGCGCCGCGCCCAGGCGCGGATGGCGAATTCGATCATGGCCGTGCGTCGCGCGCTGCGACCGCGAAACGGCAGTGCCAGCAGATCGTGGACGAGCCCCTGCACCGACGGGTTCTGCCGCTCCAGCTTGGGGCCCACGCGCGTGCGCTCGCTCCAGTCCTGCAGCACCTGGTGCAGCAGGTCGTCGCGGTTCTTGAAGTGCCAGTAGAAGCTGCCACGCGTCACGTCCAGCTGCTTGGCGAGCACATCCACGCGCACGGCATCGATGCTCTTGGTGACGAGCAGATCGGTGGCGGCGCGAACCCAGTCGTCGGGCGTAAGTTGTGCACGCGGTGCGACAGGGGCTAAAGATTCGGCATCAACGTCGACAGCCGCGTCGTGTTCGTCGATCCGCAAGGAAGGCTTGGGCATGAACGCGGATTCTAGTCCCGCTGACACGGCTGTCCAGCGCTTAAATCAGGCTGAGGCCCCCAGGTTTGCGCGGGTTGACACGGCAATAAACGCACTCCTACCATGCACATACGTTTGTGTATGGAAGGATCGAGCTACTGCAAGCCTCGGTTTGCGGTTTAGTAAAAGAACCATGCTCGACGATGCCTTCTGCACGGCGTCTAACGATAAGACATCAGGAGACATTTGCATGAAGGCATTCCGACTCGCGCTGTGCGCGGCGGCAGCAGTTGGCACATTCGCGGGCGCACTCTGCCCGAGCATTGTCCACGCCGAGACCGTCAAGATCGCGTGGATCGATCCGCTGTCCGGGCTGATGGGCGCGCTGGGCCAGAACCAGTTGCGCAGCTGGCAATACGCGGCTGACCTCGCCAACCAGCAGAACTGGAGCGGCAACGGCACCAAGTTTGAAGTCGTCGGTTTCGACAACAAGGTTTCACCGCAAGAAAGCCTGACGATCCTCAAGCAGATCACCGACCAGGGCATCCGCTACGTCGCGCAGGGCGACGGTTCCAGCGTGGGCATGGCGCTGCAGGACGCGATCGCCAAGTACAACGACCGCAACCCGGGCAAGGAGATCATCTATCTCAATTACGCCGCGGTCGATCCGGACATGACCAACAGCAAGTGCAACTACTGGCACTTCCGCCTGGACGCCAACTCCGACATGAAGATGGAGGCCCTGACGAGCTATCTCGCCAAGGACCAGAGCATCAAGAAGGTCTACCTGCTAAACCAGAACTACTCGTTCGGCCACCAGGTGGCGCGCGCGGCGAAGGAGTACCTCAAGCGCAAGCGCCCGGACATCCAGGTGGTGGGTGAGGATCTGCACCCGCTCGCGCAGGTGAAGGACTTCTCGCCGTATGTCGCGAAGATTCGTGCTTCGGGCGCGGATACGGTCATCACCGGTAACTGGGGGAGCGATCTGGCACTGCTGATCCGCGCATCGAAGGATGCGGGCCTCACCACCAACTTCTATACGTACTACGCTGGCACCACCGGTGTGCCCACGGCGATGGGCGCATCAGGCGCCGACCGCGTGAAGGTCATCAGCTACTTCGCGCCGAACGACGGCAACGCGAAGACGAGCGCTGTGCTCGACGGCTTCAAGAAGAAGTACAACGACGATTTCTTCAACGCCGATGTCTACACCGGCATCGCCTTCCTGGCCAAGGCCATCAAGACCAGCGGTTCGGCTGAGCCGGCCAAGGTGGCCAAGGTGATGGAAGGCATGACGGTCGATGGGCTCAACGGCCCGATCGAGATGCGCAAGACCGATCACCAGGCGCAGCAGACGCTGTACGTGACGACCTGGGTGAAGGCCGACGGCAAGAAGATCAAGTACGACCAGGAAAACACTGGCTACGGCTGGCGTACCGACGTCACGCTGGAACCGCACCTGGCGGCCCAGCCGACGTCGTGCCAGATGAAGCGTCCGGCGTCGTAACGTAGCGTGCAGGTGTCCCTGGCTTAGACCGGGGACACCACGCCTGTGCCCGCCAGGTGTCCGCGGGCGTTCTCCAGAAAGCGATCCACCGTCGCCTGCACCGATTCCGGCGACCAGCCGGCAATATGCGGCGTCAGCACGACCTGCTCCAGGTCCAGCAGCCCGGCCGGCGGCTTGGGCTCGCTCTCATATACGTCCAGCCCCGCGCCGCCCAGCTTTCCTGAACGGATGGACGCTTCCAGCGCCGCCGTATCCACCACGCTGCCGCGCGCAATGTTGACCACGTAGCCGCGCGGGCCCAGCGCTTCCAGGATCGTCTGGTTGACCAGATGCTTCGTCTGCGCGCCGCCCGGCGTGGCAACGATCAGGAAGTCGGCCCACTCGGCCATGTCCTTCAGCACATCGAAATAGCGGTACGAAACGCCGTCGCGCGGCTTGCGGTTGTGATAGCCGATCTGCATGTCGAAGCCTGCTGCGCGGCGCGCGATCTGCATGCCGATGGTGCCCAGGCCGACGATGCCCAGGCGCTTGCCGTATACGCCGGGCTGCAGCGGAATGTCGTCACGCCAGACGCCATTGCGCGTCGCGCGATCCAGCTTTGGAATGCCGCGCACGGTGGCCAGCAGCAGGCCAAAGGCGTGGTCGGCCACGCAGGCGTCGTTGGTGCCGGCGCCGTTGGCCACCGCCACGCCACGTGCGCGGGCGGCCTCCACGTCGATGTTCTCGTAGCCGGCACCGAGCGCGCAGGCCAGTTCCAGCTTGGGCATCGCGGCGATTTCTGCGCCGGTCAGGCCCGTCGAGCCGTTGGTGAGCACGATGCGGACATCCTGCCCGTGGCGAGCGATCGCGGCGTCGCGCTCGGCGCGGGTGGGCGCATGGATGACGTGGAAATGTTCAGCGATCTGCGCCACGTTGTCGGGCGTCATCGCAATGAGGAGCAGCAGGGTCGGTTGCATGGGGAGGAGAGGGTGCAAGCTCACGAACGGGGCAGGTCCCGGTCGGCACAGAGGTGCGCCGCACGGCGCCTGGCGATGATAACGCGCGCTCCCATGCCGCGCTGAAGGCCGTGCCCCCATATGGTTACACCCCGTTACCGATGAGCAGGTTTGGTTGCACGGGTTTGCCGACGTGCGGCATAGACTTTGCGGCAAGAGGCGCATGGCCGCGGGCCGCACAGCAGACTGCTCGGCCGGCCCGGACGCTTCGTTCACCAGACGGGATTCATCATGCGAGCAACGAACAAGTCAGACCGTGCAGGGCACGCAGCGCGTTGGGTGGCGGCGGTTGCACTGACCGCCGTGGCAGCTGGGCTGACAGGCTGCGTGACGGCGCCGGCGTACCCCGGCTATGGCGCCGGCTATGGTGCAGGGTATGCCGCGGGCAGCAACGCCTACGCTAACAGTACCAGCCCGACCACTTATGGCAGCGGCTATACCAGCGGGTACGACAACACGTACAACAACGGCTACGGCAGCTATGACCCCAACGCACCGCAGCCGTATCCGCAACAGCCCGCGCCGACATATTCGCAGCCGAACTATTCACCGTATCCGAGCAGCAGCGACCCGTCTTATCAGGCGCCGGCGGATAACCGCTACGGCGTTGTCGAATACGTCGAAGCCGTGCCCGTGCGCGGCCAGTCGAGCGGCGTGGGTGCCGTGCTCGGCGGCGTGGTGGGCGGCTTGCTTGGCCACCAGGTTGGCGGCGGGCGCGGCAATACCGTGGCCACCATCGGCGGCGCGGTGGCGGGTGCCATGGCGGGCAACGCCGTGGAAGGCAACACGGTGGTCGGCCAGACCTACCGCGTGACCATGCGGCTGAACGACAACTCGCGTGTCACGCTCACCCAGAACAACCCCAACGGCCTGCGCGTGGGGGATCGCGCCCGCATCGAAAACAACATGGCAGTGCCGTACTAGCCACTTCCTGCATGGGAGCGCCCGCGCCGGCTTCAGAAACGGCGCGGGCCGACCGATATAGCGGAGGCAATAACCCCGCGGTGATTCCCATGCTCAATCGACTTTCCATCCGTTTCCGTCTCAATGCAGCGCTGACGCTGCTGGCCTTGCTGCTCGCCATTACCGGCGCCATTGGCGTGATCGGAATGCGCGCGTCCGACGCGAACATCAACGAGATCTACACCAATCAGCTCGCTTCGACCTCGCTGGTCGGCAAGGCGCAGCTGAATGCGGCGATCGTGCGCACGACGCTCGATCGCGCGGTCTTCCATCCGGATGCCGCTGACGTGCCGGCCATCCTGGACAAGGCAAACGGCTACCGCACGAAGTCTGACGACGCCTGGAAGCAATACAAGGCCCTGCCCATGAATGCGGACGAAAGCCGTCTGGCCGCCGACATGGAGACCAAGCGCAACGCATTCTTCCGTGACGGCATCGAGCCGCTGATGACCGCGTTGCGTGCCCGCGATGCCGCGACCGCCGACAAGGTGGTGATGAACGTGATTCCGCCGCTGTCCGTGGCGCTGTCTGCGGCAGCCGATGCGCTGGATCGCAGCCAGGTCGAACAGGCCAAGGCAGCCTACGAAAGCGCAGCGGCCCGATCGCACGCGTTCCTGATGCTGATCATCGGCGCCATCGGAGTGGGCATTGCGGCGGCGCTGGGGTGCGCATTTGGCCTGCACCGGGCAATTTCAGTGCCGTTGTCAAAGATGCTGGGCCATTTCAGCGCGATCTCGAAGGGCAACCTGACCGAACGCATTACCGTCACCAGCAAGGACGAAATGGGCGCGCTCACGCAAGGTCTCATCGACATGCAGCACGGCCTGATCCGTACCATCGTGACGATGCGCGGCGGCAGCGAATCCATCGCGAGCGCCACCAAGCAGATCGCGGCCGGCAACATGGACCTGTCGCAACGCACCGAAGAACAGGCGTCGTCGCTGGAAGAAACCGCGTCGAGCATGGAAGAGCTGACGAGCATCGTGCGCCAGAACGCCGACAACGCACGTCAGGCCAGCCAGCTTGCCGGCAACGCGTCGGACATCGCCGTGAAGGGCGGTGAAGTGGTAGGCCGCGTGATCGAGACGATGTCGGGCATCAACGCCAGCAGCAAGAAGATCGCCGACATCATCGGCGTGATCGAAGGCATTGCGTTCCAGACGAACATCCTTGCGTTGAATGCCGCAGTGGAAGCCGCCCGCGCGGGCGAGCAAGGCCGCGGCTTTGCGGTGGTGGCTGGTGAGGTACGCAGCCTTGCACAGCGCTCGGCCACGGCAGCCAAGGAAATCAAGGAACTCATCAGCGATTCGGTTGGACGTGTAGAAAACGGCACGACCCTGGTTGCCGAAGCAGGCGACGTGATCGACGAGGTGGTCGTTGCCGTGAAGCGCGTGACCGACATCATGGGCGAGATCAGCTCGGCTTCTGAGGAACAAAGTGCCGGTATCGAGCAAGTCAACCAGGCCGTCACGCAGATGGATGAGGTGACCCAGCAGAACGCCGCGCTGGTGGAAGAGGCGGCGGCCGCTGCGCAATCGCTGGAAGAACAGGCTGGCGTTCTGCGCGAGGCCGTGGCGTCATTCCGCCTGCCGGCGGCGGGCGCGAATGCCGAGCCTGTGCTGGCTCCCGTTGCTGCCAGTGCGCTGAGCGTTGCCAAGGCAGCACCGGCGGTATCGACGGTGCCGGCTTCGCCCGGTCCGGCAGCGAAACCGGTCGCGCGCAAACCAGGGGCAGCGACGGCACGTGCCGCACGCAAGCGCCCCGCAGCGGCTGCCAAGCCGGCGACTGTACCTGCCCCGGATGCGAAGGCAGTGCCTGTTGCGGTGGCCGAGGCCAAGCC
>NZ_JASATD010000061.1:0-14224 GCF_038440115.1 Ralstonia sp. OTU4908
ACATCGCGCAAATCAAGCTCCGGCAGAACGACCAGGGGCTGTGGGAAGTAGGCGTCCTTTTGGGAGGGGCTGTATCGCAAGAACACAAAGTCACCAAGTTCCACAACAGGTCCGAACCCCGCACTTGGAAGAGTCTCGACAAGGCGGTTAGGACGCTCGAAGCCATCTTCGAGCGACGGTTCGAAGAAATAAACATCCCTTTTGAGAGGGTAGGTCATGATCCAGCAAACCAAGGCAGCACTTAGCAAGCTGAACTCCGCGCGCAAATCCATCACCATCGAGCGCATCGGCCGCATTCAATCTGTCGCTCTCATCGGCGGCTATGCGCTTCTCGTGGTAAGCGACCCAGCGATGGCCCAATCGCTGCGCTCCACGGGCGAGAGCATCTTCAACACCCTCTACGGCATCGTCGGCGTGGTCGGCGGCATCGCTTCCTTGGGTTCCGCCATGAACTGGAAGGCCGGCAACTTCCTCGGTGCCCGAGACCCCAAGCAGACCTTCATCAACTCGCTCATCGGCACCGGCCTCGCGTTCGGCACCGTGGGCATCATCCAATTCATCAAGGGCGCTGTCGGCACCAACAGCGGCATTAGCGGCGTCTGAGCAGCATGGACGACGACAAGCTGGCGAAGAGTGTCGTCATCCGGGCGGGGCAACGCCCCGCCCTGATGCTCTACGTGCCCCTCGCTGTTTTCCTCACTGAAGCAATGGTCGGCCTGGCGCTGTTCCGCCTGATTGGTTTTTGGGTTTTGACCCTTATCCCGATCCATTTCTACTTTGTTGTGAAGACGGCCGAAGACTTTCATTGGTTGACGACTTTGAAGGCGGATTTTTACCACTGGTGGCTCTTCATCAAGAACAAAGGGCTGCATGGGAAAAATGTCGTGACCTTCTGCGCAACACCGCCGAACGCAAGAAAGAACGACTATGACGGCCTTCGTTGAATCCCTGATTTCCAAAGAAGAACCCGCGACAAAATACATTCCGTATTCGTCGCAGGTGGATGCACACACTTGCGTCACTATCGATCGCGATTTGACGCGCACCATTCAATTCAACGGCATCCCCTTTGAGACGATGGGGAAGGACGAGTTGAATGGCTATACGGCTCAATTATTCGCCGCAGTCAACACCCTCGGGGCAAACAACACCCGTGTGGCATTGTGGAGCCACATGGTTCGTCGCAAGCTGCAATATGACCTGAGCGATATCGAGTACGACAACCACTTTTCTCAAATGCTTGGCGACCAGTACGCCAAGCGCGTTGACAAGAAGACGTTCTATCTGAACGAGCTGTTTCTTTCGACGGTGTACCGGACAGCACCAGGCCGAGCAGAGCGCCTTGGCTCCAAGCTCGATAAGACCGGAAGCCGAGCGCTACTTGAGGCAGGCGTTGAGCAGATCGACCGCATCACCAATCAGCTCCGCCGCAGTCTTCGCCGCTTCCACCCCACCGTGCTTGGTGTGCAAGAGTTTGAAGACAAGCCCGCCTTGTCCGAGCTGCAATCCTTCTATGGGCTCATTCTCAATGGCGAATGGGCTCCGGTTCCTCTTGAAAGCTATTCGGTTCGTTACGCCATTCAGCGCAGCGAACTGAACTTCGGGACGGAAATCATTGAAATCATGGGGCCGACCCGTTCCCGGTTTGCAGGAATCATCGGCCTCAAAGCGCCCTATGGCGCAACGGAAATCGACGCGTCTGTGTTCCACAGTCTGCTGCGGTTGCCGTGCGAGTTCATTCTTAGCCAGTCGCTCACCTTCCTGCCGATTAACAAGGCCGACAAGTTTCTCGACCAGCAAATTTCGAACTTCTCCAGTACCGACCAAGAATCGAACAAGACGCAACTGGACGAACTGAAGGCCGCTCGGAATAACCTCTCATCCGGCAAGTTTGGGATGGGCGAGCATGAATTCATCTTGACCATCTACGGTGATTCCATCCAAGAGGTCAACGAGGGTATCGGCTTTGCTGTTGCGGCGTTGGAAGAAAAGAACCTGACGGCAATCCGCAAGCGCCGTGGCAAGCTCATCACGCAGTATTTCGGCATGCTGCCCGGCAACTTCATCACTGAACGGCTCGATGCGATGCCGATCAGCACGGACAACTTTGCTGCGTTCTTCCCGATGCATAACTTCCTCACTGGCCGCGCAGATGGCAGCCAGTGGGGGATGCCTATCACGGTGTTTGAGACCACGAGCGGAGCACCGTATTTCTTCAACTATCACGTCACCCGGAAAAGTCTGAAAAACCAGGGCATCAGGCTCGAATACACAGAAGAGAGGGAAGAGGGCGACGACGCTGAAGACGAGGATGAAGGCCAGCAAAGCATTCAGGATGCAGTTTCAGCGCCGGCCATCATCAGCTCGCGTGGTGACGATGTGAGCGATCCGGCCGAGCTGGCTAGCGCATCCGCCGAAGGTGAACGGGAAGGGCGCGCAGCGCGAGAGCACAAAAAAGAGCTGGGCAACTACATCATCATCGGCCCGTCTGGTTCCGGCAAGACGCTTACGAAAATGCAGCTACGCGCATTGCTGCGCAAGAAGCGGAAAGGTCTTGGTGTGCGGCCCTTCAAAACCTACGCCTGGGATAAGGACTATGGCGAGGAAATTCTGATTCGAGCGATGGGGGGACGCTACTTCACCTTCGAAGCTGGCAAGCCGACCGGCCTGAATCCGTTCTCGCTTCCTGATACGCCCCAATCGCGGCTGTTCATTATGGAACTGCTGTTGTGGTGCGCTCAGACCGATGAGACATACACGCGCTCTGGCGCAGACGACGACATTCTTTTGAGCGTGATTGACGATGTGTACAAACTCGCGTCGAAACGGCGTTTGGCCCGGATTATGGACACGTTGCCGGGCGATGAGGATGCAAAGCGTCTGCCGAATGGTGTGCTGGTAACAGGTTTGCGTGCTGCGCTGAAGCGATGGATTGGCCCGGAGAGCCCATACGGCTGGGTGCTCGACAACTTGGTCGATCGTTTCGATATGTCAAACGCAAACGACTTCGGGTTCGACATGACCTCGTTCCTAGACAACGAGTACGCGCGTACGCCGATTCAATTGCTCATCAACCACAAAATCGAAAGCGGTATCGATGGAAGCCCGTTTGTTCTTGATATCGCTGAAGCGTGGAAGGCCCTGAAAGACCCTTTCCTGTTGAACACCATCGAGAACAAGGCAAAAACCGTACGCAAGCAGCAGGGCATTATCGGTCTGGATACACAAGACCCGACTGACCTCAGCAATTCCCCTATCCGGGGGACGCTGATGCAACAGTTCCCGACGCTGATCGTGCTGCCGAACGATCGGGCGCACGAGAGCGACTATGTTGACGGCCTCAAGCTCACCCGACGTGAGTTCAACTTCGTCAAACGGGAAATGCTTGATGAGCCGGGCAAGTTCCTACTGAAGCAAGGGAATGAGTCGGTTGTTGTGAAGAACGACTTGAGTGGCATGGACGACATGATTGCCGTCCTCTCAGCAAGCATCGAAAACGTGATGGTCGTGCGTGACCTGATCGAGCAGTACGGCGAAAAGCCCGAAATTTGGCTCCCCCAATTCTTCCGTAAGAGGCACTAATCATGATTCGCAAAATTATTCTCGCAGTCAGCACGTTTGTCGCTTTCACTGGTGCCCAGGCTCAAGGCATCCCCACGTACGACAACGCTGCGAACTTGCAGATGGTTCGGCAGCTCGTTACTGCCGCGCAGCAATTGGAGCAGTTGAAGTCTCAGTTGGATCAGATGAAGTCGCAGTTCGATGCGCTGAATGGTTTGCGCGACGTGTCGAAGCTGTTGAACAACCAGCTTCTCTCGCAGTTCCTTACGCCCGACCAACAAGCGCTTCTTGGCGCGTTGAAGAACGGGAACGTCTCTGGTTCCCTGTCTGGCATTAGCGGCATCCTCCAGAACACGCAGCAGCAGAACGCCGTCGTCCAGTGCGCGAATGTTTCCAGCAACCAGGCCGCTCAGGCGCTCTGCAACAAGCGCTGGCAACAGGCGTCGCTTGCGCAATACACCGGCTCGCAAGGCTATGCGCAAGCCGCAGCAAACATCGACAACCTTTCGCAGTTCCTCTCGTCCATCCAAAACTCGCCTGACCCGAAGTCGCTGCAAGACCTGCAAGCGCGCATTGCACTGGAGCAAGTGAAGCAGCAGAACGAGGCTTCGAAGCTGGCGATGTTCAAGGTCATGCAGGACGCACAAGACAGGATGGATCGCATGAACGCCGGGGCTGCCACCAACAAGATGCTCACGACCGGTTCCGGCATCCGCTTCTGATTGCCTATTACAGAGGAATTTGACATGCGCCATTTCATCGTTCTGCTGATCGCCGTTCTGCTCGCTGCCTGCGGCCAGGAGGCACCTAAGTCGGCCGCAACCACGCCCGATCAGCCCAAGGCCGTGGCTGAACCCATGGTGGCTGCCAAGGGGTACTACGACGGAAGCGATACCGCGCCATGGTTGGCGCTGAACAAGGCGTGCAAGGACGAGATTGCGGGCGGCAAGCGCGGCGTGAATTGCTCGGCTTTCGAGACTGCCAACACCGAAGCTAACAAGATGATCCGGGCCAATCCGGCCGGCTTTGTCGGTGTGCGCGTGAACCTCAAGTAAAGGCAGTACATCATGGCTTCCAGCACGTTTGCTGATTTCTTCCAGAACGTCGACGGCGTATTGCAGTCGGTCTTCACGCAGGCCGCGAATGGCATGTCAGGATATGTCCTGCCTATCGGTTGGGTGATGTTCGGCGTGTCGGCGCTGGTGTGGTCGCTCCTTGTTATGCAGGGCAAGATCGACTCGCCAATGAATGACTGGGTAATGAAGGGAATCACCATCTGCCTGATTCTTTACGCTGCTGGAAACTACTACTCAAGCTGGATTTCTGCGCCGCTGTTCAAGTTGCCAAGCGAGCTTTCCAATGCCATCGGGACCAGCGGAAGCCCTAGCCAGATTCTCGACTCGCTGAGCGACAAGATGCAGGGCCTTTGTATGGGCATCGGCTCAGCCATGGTCGACTCCTTCCAGAACCTGAACGTAGGCGGTGGCGTGATCCTTTTGGTTGCACTGCTGCTTGTGTCCGTCGCTTGCATCCTGCTTCTCGTCGCGGCGGCCTACAACATCTTGTACGCCAAGTTTGGTCTCGCGTTCGTGCTTGCTGTCGGCCCGTTCTTCGTCATCTGGTTGATCTGGAAGCAAACGCAGGCGCTGTTCTACTCGTGGTTGAACACTGCGCTGTACTTCGTGTTCCTCATCGTCGTGGCATCGCTTTTCATCATCATGTTTGTCCAGATTACGGACAACTACATGACAAAGCTGACGGCGGCCGTAACCGCGCTAGCACCCGCCGCGCCTAGCGCTAGCCTGGCGGAAAAGCTCGCCGGCTTGCTGACCCAGGCGACGATGCCGCCCGATGCTTCGACAGCGATGAGCACGCTCAACATCCTAAGCATCGCGTTCCAGCTTGTATTCATCTGCATCCCGCTCTTCTTCATCGAAATCCAACTGCCGACGATCGTCGCCAGCATGACGAGCGGGCAGGGCGGCAGTGTTGGTAGCGGCGGCTTGATGGTGATGCAAGCCGTTCGGACGGCCGCGCTCGCTGCAATGAAGAAATAAGACAACCAGTTTCCGGAGTACAAGATGAAGATTTTTTCGATCGCCGCGATGACGGCGCTGGCCCTTGTTTTGTCTGCGTGCGGGACAACTCAGGCTCCACCGCCCGAATGCAAAGGCACGCCGCGCGCTGTGAACCATCTTCCTACCACTCGCGCAGCGCTGACTTGCATGGAGGCACAAGCATGAAATCCGCTCGTATGAAGCCCGCCGTTCAGGTGTATGCCGAGAACATCGATAAGGAGCAGGGATACGCTGAGGAAGAAGCTCGCAAGAAGAAGCTGCTCAAGCTGGGCGCGATCAGCGGATGGAGTATCGCGGTTCTCGTCTGCGTTTCCGTAGCTCCTTTGCTTCACCTCCAGCACATCATCGCAACCGTCATCGTTGTTGACAGGGCGACGGGCGACTATCGCGTTGAGCGCGAGGGGCAGTCACTCGTGTCGTTCAACGACCCGGACTTCAATCGACGGGCAACCTCCGACCTTGGCAAATTCGTAAAGGCGCATGAGGGCTTTACGCGTGGCGAGGCCGATAGCAACTACAAGACGGTATGGTTGATGAGCGCTCCGGAGCTGCGCGGCCAGTGGGATGCGTACTACAAGCCGGATTTGAACAAAGAGTCGCCGCTCAACTTCATGCAGCCAGCGGATGGTTGGTCTCTGGAGAATTTGTCTTACTCGTTCATCCCGTCGAGCGAGCCTAGCGTCCGTGTCGCTCAGGTGCGCTATGACTTGATTAAGCGCCAGGGGCAATTGCCGACGACTAGCCAGCGGATGGTGTCGACGGTGACGTTCAAGTACGACAAATCGAACGTTCCCGAGAACATGGACGACTACACGATCAACGCTTTCGGTTTCACGGTGACGAACTACCGCCGTGACGCAGATGGTCCGATCCGCCAGCTCACGACGGTCGGTGCGGCGCAGCAGGGTTATGCGCCGGCTTATCCGCAGCAGCCTGCGCCGGCACCTCAGTACCCGCAGCCGGCCCAAGCCGTTGCAGCCGCACCGGCCAGCGCAGCAACGCGAGAAGGGCTCAAGAATCTGGTTGCCAACGGAGCTACGAAATGAAGACTCACACGCTGCGTGTCGCATTTGCTACTGCGATGCTCGCGTGTGGCGCAGCGCACGCGATAACCGTTCCCTCACCCAGCACACAAGATAAGCACTTGCAGGTGGTCCCGTTCACAACGGACGTAATCGCGGTGCAAGGCAAGATCGGAATGATGTCGCTCATCCGATTCGGTAAGGGCGAGACAGTTGTTGACTACGGAATGGGCGACAAGGAAGCATGGACGGTCAAGTATTCCGGCAACCAGATCGCCTTTGTCCCGCGTGCTCAGCAGGGCGACACCAACCTCTTGGTCGTAACCAATCGCCACAAGTATTGGTTTTCCGTAGCGATGAGCGAAAACAGTTTCGCTGTCGATACCGCTGACGACGATGCGCCCAAGAAGAAGCGCGGACAAAAGCAGTATCTGCCGACCACATGGGAATTGGAAATCCAATACCCCGCTTCGGAGCTGCAAGCTCTTGCGGCCAAAGACCCTGCAACCGTGGCCGCCAAGGCGAAGGCCAAGATCGACACGGCGTTCGAACGTGCCAAGCGGGAGGGTCGCTTGGATGCCGACTACGGCTACATCGGTGATGACGAGCTGCTTCCAACGGCCGCGTACAACAACGGGGAGATGACTTTCATCTTGTTCCCCAACACGATCGCGTTGCCCCAGGTGTATGAGAAGGAGCCGGACGGGACTGAGGTCCGTTCAGCCTTCCACATGGAAGGCGACATGATGGTGATCCACACCGTCGCGCGGAAGCTCATCATTCGCCGCGGTCGCCTTGCTGGTTGCCTCATTGACGGCCAGTACAACCCGACCGGATCAAACACCAACACGAACACCATCTCGCCTGAAGTGCAGCGCGAGCTTAATCAACCTGGCGCATCGGTGAAGGAATGAGACTGCGTGACAAAACGGAAAAGCCGGCGACGGAGGATCGCGCCGAGCTGAAAGAGAAGGTGATTGTCGGTGCGTCGCCTGGGCAAAAGCTGGTCGGCGCAGTGGCAGCAGTGGGCGCGGTCGGCGTGATCTTCGGCGGCTTGGCATACAACTTTTGGTATCTGCCACACCAGAAGGCTCAGGGGTTGCCTGCACAAGCCAAACAGTCGTCTCAAGAGCAAGCCCCGCCGTCTTCGCCGTCGCTTCACCTGAACCCGCTGGGTACGGCGCAGGCCGCTGATCCTCAGCCAATTGGTGGGCAACCTCCGCTGCCCCCCGGATTGATGGGCGGCATGCCGGCATCTGCACAACCGCAGGCGGCCGGCACCATGCCGATGCCGGCTGAAAGCGGTAGCCAGCAACCCAGCGCTCAGCAGCAACAGAAAGAGCAACAGGAGCGCGACATTCTGAAGCGCAAGCTGGCTAGCGACATGGGCGGCATGCCAAACCAGGGCGGTGCTCGCGTAATGCCTGTCGCGGCTACCGCGACGCAGGCTGGTGCGCCGGCCGCGCCGGCAACGCCGGCAGGCGCAACCCTTCTGAGCGGCAATGCCACGGGGGCCAATGACTTTTCTGGTCGTCTCATTCCCACCTCGACGCCCAAGGTGGCGGCTACCTACATACCCAATCCGAGCCTCACGATCAAGAAGGGCACCCCCATCCGCTGCACGCTCGATACCGCGATGAACAGCGATGCGCCTGGGTTCGTGAGCTGCACCGTTTCGAAGCCTGTGTACGGCATGGACGGCAAGGTCGTTCTTGTCGATCGGGGCAGCACCATCGATGGCGAAATGGCAAAGGGTCCGGAGCGCGGCAAGAAGCGGGCGCAAGTGCTTTGGGGCCGCATCGTGACGCCTCTGAATATCGCGATTCAGGTCAATTCGCCTGGCACCGACACCCTTGGGGCGGCCGGTCTCGATGGCAGCATCGACAACCACTATTGCGAGCGGTTCTGTGGCGCTTTCCTCTTCTCAGGGCTCCAAGACATTTTGCAAGGCGGCCTTCAAGCGTTGAGCAACAAGAGCAGCGGGAACACGACGGTTGTCTTGCCCCAAAACACGCTGAACAGCGGGCAAAACGCGGCCGGCGAGATTCTGATGCAAGGCCGGGATGTGCAACCGACTTTCACCAAGAATCAGGGTGACGAAATCACGATTACCGTGGCCCGCGACCTTGATTTTTCGACTGCCTATCATCTTGAGGAAGTTCAGCAATGAACCAACGTGCAACGCCGGAACTTCTGTCGGGGGCGGAGAGCGACGGACTGGACGCCGCCCAGCGGGAACAACAGGAATTCGAGCAGGAGAAGCTTGAGGCTCTGCGAGACAGATTGCGCCTGTTCGCCCCCTTCATGGAAGAGGAGGGTGTGCAGGAAATTACTGTCAACGAGCCTGGCGCTGTCTGGTTGTGGAAGGGCGGAGTTTGGACAAAGGTAGATGTTCCTGAGCTGACGTTCGAGTATCTGAAAACGGTCGGGCGCAACCTATCTTCGTTCTCAAAGAAGCCCTTCAACCGGCACAACACCTCGCTCTCGGGTCACATGCCGATCACGGGTGAACGGATCGAGATGACGCATCCGCCGACATGTCCCGAGAACACCCACTACCTCAACATTCGCCGCCACACGGCGACGGCGTTTGAGCACGAGCAGTTTGTCGAATGGGAATACTACAAGGACACCCGACACGAATTCGCGTTCTCCGTTTCTGACGATCAGCGCGAGCGGTTGAAGGCTGCTTTGACCACCGAAGAACGCGAGCTGTGGGAGCTGGCCCAGGCACGCGACTGGCCGACATTCATGCGCAAGGCCGTTGAGTACAAACAGAACATCGTCGTGTCTGGTGCCACTGGTAGCGGCAAAACATCCTATATCCGGTCCCTGGTGGAGTTTGTGCCGCACTCGGAACGGCTCATCACCGTCGAAGACACGCCGGAAATGCCGTTGCCGAATCACCCCAACAACAACCGGCTTCTCTACAAGAAGTCGGAAGACGGGGAGGGCGCTACAGCAAAGGATGTGCTGCACTCCGCGATGCGTAAGACACCAGACCGTGTGTTTATGGCCGAGCTGCGTGGCGACGAGGCGATGTTCTATCTATCCGGCGTTCTCGCCTCCGGCCATCCGGGCGGTATGACGACGACGCACGCCAACTCGCCCAAAGATGCGTTTTTCCGCCTCGCGATGCTTATCAAACAATCGGGGCCTGGCGGCGGCATCGACCTGAAGGATATTTTGATGTTGCTGCGCCAAACTGTTAACGTGGTCGTGCAGCTCACGTTCGATCACGACAAGGGCCGCCGCTACATCCCAGCGATCTACTTTGATCCGATTTATCGCCTCACTCTGCTTGATTGACATGCAACGCCCTACAGAGCAAGAAGCCGATCCACCGCCGCAAGAAGAGCAGGCCGGTGACGATCAACCTGATTGGCCAGACTACGACATTCGCGACACCGTAGAGGGCCATTCCGCCTAACCATCGAAATAGGACGTACCAATGGACGACGATTTTGTTCCGAGCTATCAGGATAGTGGTGTGAGCGCGAGCGACAAGTTCGTGACGGTATCGAATGGCTCCCGCCGCGTTGAAGTGCCAGATGGCGAAGGCTACTTGATGGCCGTGGAAACCACAGACAGCAGCGGCCTTCCTGATGGTCGATACGACCTTTCCAAAGCGATTGAGGCGCGGGCGCAAGCGGATCGTTCCTACGATGGCCAGGTGCTGCACACCGACAAGGAAAGCGTCTATCACCTCGTTGGTGAAGAGGTGGTCAAGCACAGCATGTTCGAGGTTGCGAAGCATAGCGTGCCGGAAATCGGCGCAAAGTTTGCGGTTGCCTATGCCGGTGGTGTACCGCAAGTTGCGCAAAGTATGGTTGCAACCAGTCACGCCGCAGAACAGTTGGCCGCGACGCCGCAGACTGCGCCCACCGTCAGTGAACACGCCGGTCTTGTTCCGCGCGAGCAAGTCACGAGAGACCTTGAGGCGTTATTCAAAGTCGATCCTCGCGCGGTCGACAAGGTGCCAACGGCGGCCGACATGGCGCAGACGCCGCAGGCCGGAGGACACTTCGACGGTATCTCAACGCGTCTCAATGCTAGCGGCGACTATGCGGGGGAATTGAAGAAGCTGTCGCCTGGCCTCTACGAAAAATTGGCGACACCTGAAACGAAGGCATTGGTTGAAACGAAAGAGAAGATGGCCCGCGCGGTTGAAGTTGCGGAACGTGCCGATCAGCTCAAGACACTGACGGGGAAGGGGGGCGAGAAGACTGCTACGACCGGCCACGATGGCAGGGAGCAAGAGCGCCGTGGGTTCTCTGTGCCGTCGCAGATCAAAACATCGGTGGAGGCACGTGTTCGTCAGGCACAAGACCTCGTTCATCAATCGCACACGTTGCAACCGCTGTATGGGCCTAAGCCCAACCGGGAAGGTGCGCATAAGCAGCCGAAGCAACAGGTGATTAAGCCCAAGCGGGGCATGTCTCGCTGAAGCGCATCTCTAATTGGGAGGGATCATGAGCACCGATGGTATTGGGCACGATCTAGGGAAGATGAACGCCCAGGCGTTGACCGCTGAGATTGGACGGATCGAAAAGCTCATCACGATCAAGACGAACCAATGGACGCCGCCGATGACCGCCGAGCAGCGGAGCAAGGCGGTTGAACTCACGGAGGCAGCGATGGGGTTGCGTCACCAGATGGCGACCGGCCATTTGGCGAAGGAGCTGAATCGAACTCTTGAACCGCATCAGATGGCAGCCATGAGCCTGGCGCGCTCGATCGCCAACTACGATGCACCTGGCACACCGAATCCTTTCCAGAACGAGCAGCTACGACGTGCGTACGTGAGCGAGCAAGCATTTGCGGCCAATGTGCGTGCCCAGGATGCGAAGGCAAAGCCTACCAACTCGGCCGACGTGCTGAGCCAGGCGAAGGCGCTCCCGCCGATGTACTCCATCAAGCCGCAGCAGATGGCTGGCGCAGCCGCACCGCAGCAGAAGCCGAAGGCAAAGCGGGGCATGTCCCGCTGATCTATGTGACGGGGTAGGGCGGCCGCACATCTGTGAACAATGAGGCGCGAGCTGTGGCCATTTTGGCCGCAGCTTTTTTTTGTCCTTGCACTTGACACCGTTTATATAAACGGTAGACTTTGAACATGCGATGCGACATGGCATCGAGACAAGAAGACGAGGGGTCAATGAAGAAGTTGATTGCAGCGATTTTGCTGGCATGCGTGGCGACTGCGAGCGCGCAAGCTGCACTCTTGGTGGTAGGTCCGCCCCGATGTGTAGCGGGAAATCCTGCGGCACCGCGTTTCATCGTTTCCGGGATCATGCGGCTGTTCAACGCGCCACCTGGCGAAGCAACCTTTCGAGTCGTTCACAACGTGGTAACTGCGGCGAATGCCGACGCTGCGATTGTCGCGTTCACACGCAACGTCGAAGAGAAGTATCCGGCATATGCATTGGTCGACACGATTGTCGATCCAATTCCTGTGGTGTGCCGGCCCACGGAAATCTAGTCCGGTAGGGAATGAGCAATGGAAACGGTTGAGCTGGGTGCGGGCATGACGTTTGAGGCGATTGCCGACTACAGGCTGATTTGGAGCATGCCGACCGGGACGCCGCTTTGCGCGCACCGCGATTTGCGCTTGCCTACCGAGGGCGCTTTGCCATCTGCTGTGGTGGGCTCCCTCGGCGGGGTGACTGGCACTCGTGCCGGCGATGCGCCGACCTTCAAGAAGGGGCGCACGTATGAGGTGGAGACCATGCATCCAATCTTCTATCCGCCATACGTGTGTGTTCGAGATGACAGCGGGCAGCTACAACGGCTCGTGGCCGCCCATATTCGATACTTTTTTGGAAAGCCTCAGTGAGCCAGGCGAGTAGGGGTGCGAGATGACGGCAGATCAGATGGTGCAGGCTATCAAGTCGCATCGCGGGAAAATAAAGGTGCGCGCGGACTTTGCGGGAACAGCCGTCTTTCTGCACGTGACGAAGCCGGAGCTTATCAGCCATTTCGAGACCCGAGGGTGCGAAGAAACGGGGGTCGATTTGATTGTGACGGGGAAGGGGCGCGCGATTATCGACACCTGGGCGTGAGGCAAAACATGTCACTCAGACCTAGCTTAGTCAGTGAAGCTGTTGCGTTACGGCCGTACCGCGTTTTCCAACGAGGGAAGAAAGAGATTTCAAGAACCTACGAGGGCACGACATTCCCGGCCGGACCATCCCAGGGCTGCGAGCTGGTGTTGCGGAGGTGTGCTGCGTTCGGTGGCATGGTGGACGACAGTGAGCGTGAGTATGCCGTGGTGGATGTGCTGGATGCCGCTGGTGATATCGTTCAGGAGTACCGCGTGAACGGTAATGGGTTCCGGTATCTGCGTCGTGTCCTCCGGTTCAGGATAGAGACCGACGAGACGAGGGAACTCCCGCCGCCACACCTCACCCCCAAATGATCCAGTGGATAGTTTGATGACTGACAAGAAAGACCCGTACGACACGACTAGCTCCCGCCGACAAGCGGCGCACCTTGAGCGGTTGGCCGCGACCAAGGGGAAGCGCAAGGTACTCGACCTTGATGGTGACGACGTTGCCAAACTCGATGCGTTGCGAGAAGGCGGATATGGCAAGGACGAGTCGGCAGTTCTTCGGCGCGCGCTGTCGGACGCGTATAGCAAGTTCAGGAAGAAAAAGAGTTGACCCTACCTCTGTTAAGCATGCACATGGAACGATATCAAGACCCAAACGACCCCTTGAATGGTCCCGATTTCCTGAGTGGTTTCATGTGTATGGAAGAGTGCGGCAGGGCAGCCGGCACGTACTGGAGCCCGTTTTTGTGCCAGGTGTGCAACTCCAAACGACTGGGGCCTGCGCTCCCGAACTTAGATTCAGGTGATGCGCCCGTTGTGGCGCAGTGACTATCAAAAAATGCTTTCTCTCAATGAAAGAGCGCTACTCGCGGTAATGGCGGTCACGCCAGAACGCGGGAGACCGAGATTCCTCGAAGAGCGCACGCGCCTTCCTGCTCAATCATGGAAGAAGTTCCTAGAAGGGCGTCAACGGGCGTCGCTTGATATGGTGGAAGCCGTTTGCAGGGAGTGGCCAGAGTATGCGTTCTGGATCAGCACAGGGCTCACCGACGTGGAGCACGGGCACATTTCCGTTCCGGGTGCGCTTCCAGCGATGGAGCCGGTAGAAGAGGCCATCGAGCAATCGAGGCGCTATTTTCGAATTCAGCGCCATGTGCTCGGTTTGGTGATGATGAACCGCAATCCTGCCCCTGTTGATCCAGGCGGCGATGCTTTGGATGCGCGAGCGCGTGCTATGACCGAGTGGAGCGCCTTCAATGAAGCATGCCACCGGGCTCTTGAGAGCGACGGTCTTTACAAACAGGTTGGGTTGCAGCGTGAAATGCGCATGATGGAAATCGCGTCGCTGCGCGAGCACTTTGCAGCGTTGTTTGAGATGACCCCTGAAGAGAGGGCGCAGCGCAACGCCTGGCGGCTTGAAGAGCAGGCGCGTGATGGCCGCTTAGTCTAGGTTGATCTGTCTCAAGTTGCGGTTGTAGGCGGCGGCGTTGGCCACCGTCTTTTTTTTCGCCCGC
>NZ_JASATD010000062.1:0-13497 GCF_038440115.1 Ralstonia sp. OTU4908
AGTCGCCATCTCGGGCGCGCCTTTCTTTTGCTTACTTTTCTTTGGCAAGACAAAGAAAAGTGAGTCAGCCCCGGCAGGGGATGAAACAAGGGATGAACCACAAACCTAAAAACCCCCAATCCACCCCTCGCCCAAAATTAGCCAGTAATCAAAATCGCCCGAAAATCATTCACATTCGTCCGCGTCGGCCCAGTCACAATCAAATCTCCAAGCGCATCAAAAAACCCATACCCATCGTTGTTGTCGAGCAGTTGCTTAGCCCGCAACCCAAGCGCTTCAGCACGCGCCAGGCTATCCGGCGTAAGAATCGCCCCAGCGTTGTCTTCAGACCCATCGATGCCATCGGTATCGCAAGCAATCGCATACACACCCGGCAGGCCATCCAACGCCACGCCCAGCGCCAGCAGGAACTCGGCATTGCGCCCGCCGCGGCCGCTACCGCGCACCGTCACGGTCGTCTCACCGCCCGACAGAATCACGCACGGCTTGGTGAACGGCTGATTGCGCGCCACGATCTGCCGCACGATGCCGGCGTGGACTTCGGCCACATCGCGTGCTTCGCCTTCAATGCTGTCCGACAGAATGTGGGCCTCATAACCGAGTGCGCGTGCCTGTGCGGCCGCCGCCTCCAGCGCGTGCTGAGCCGTCGCGATGACGTGACTGCGATGGCCTTCGAAACGTGCATCGCCGGGTTTGGGCGTTTCGCCCGCGCCGGTTTCCAGATGGCGGCGCACCGCTTCGGGCACGTCGATGCCGTACTTGTCGATCACGGCCAGCGCATCCGCGCAGGTGGTGGCGTCGGGCAGCGTCGGGCCGCTGGCGATGAGCGTCGGGTCGTCGCCTGGAATATCGGAGATCAGCAGCGTCTCGACGCGCGCCGGTGCGCACGCCAGTGCCAGGCGCCCGCCTTTGATTGACGACAGGTGCTTGCGCACGCAGTTCATCTCGCCGATGCTCGCGCCGCTTTTGAGCAGCGCGCGGTTGACGGACTGCTTGTCGGCCAGCGTCAGGCCCTCCGCCGGTGCAGCCAGAAGGGCCGAGCCACCGCCCGAGATCAGGCACAGCACGAGGTCGTCTTCCGTCAAACCTTCGAGCAGGCTGACCATGCGTTGCGCAGCGCGTTGGCCGGCTGCATCGGGCACCGGGTGCGAGGCTTCCACCACTTCGATACGGCCTTGCGTACCAGGCGCGCGGCCGTGCCCGTAACGCGTGACGACCAGGCCAGACAGCTCGCCCTTCCAGTGCTGCTCCACCGCCTCGGCCATCGCCGCTGCGCCCTTGCCGGCGCCGATGACGATGGTGCGGCCACGCGGCGGTTCAGGCAGAAATGCCGGCAAGCATTGCGCAGCGCTGACCGCAGCCACCGCAGTATCAAACAGGCCGTGCAGCAACGCGCGCGGCGACGGATTGGGCAGGGCAGCGCGCAGGGCGGCCTGGGCAGACTGGTCGTGGTGCATGGCAGAAAGCGGGGAGACAGCAAAAAGACTGCCGCCGCCCGAGGGCCGCGACAGTGCACACAACTTACACGCGCATTCAGGCGATGTCGTGGTTCGACATGATCTCGATCGCGCGGCACAGGGCCGAATGATCTTGCTTGCCCATGCCGTTGGCGGCGCAGGTGTTGAACAGCTCCTGCGCGGTGGCCGTGTTCGGCAGGGCCACGCCCAGCGTCTTGGCGCCCTGCAGGGCCAGGTTCAAGTCCTTCTGGTGCAGCTCGATGCGGAAGCCCGGGTCGAACGTGCGCTTCACCATGCGCTCGCCGTGCACTTCAAGAATGCGCGACGCAGCGAAGCCGCCCATCAGTGCCTGACGTACCTTTGCGGGATCGGCACCCGCCTTCGATGCGAACAGCAGCGCTTCCGACACGGCCTGGATGTTCAGTGCCACGATGATCTGGTTGGCCACCTTCGTGGTCTGGCCGTCACCGTTGCCGCCGACCAGCGTGATGTTCTTGCCCATCAGGTTGAACAGCGGAGCAACACGGTCGAACGCAGCCTGCTCACCGCCCACCATGATCGTCAGCGATGCGGCCTTCGCGCCCACTTCGCCACCCGACACCGGAGCGTCCAGGTATTGCGCGCCGGTCTTGTTGATGCGGGCAGCAAAGTCCTTCGTCGCAATCGGCGAGATCGAACTCATGTCGACCACGATCTTGCCGGCTGCAGCATCCTTGCCGGCATCCTTCAGCGCCTTGGCGACGCCCTTCTCGCTGAACAGCACCGCTTCAACGTGCGGGGTGTCCGGCACCATGATGAAGATGATGTCGGCACGCTTGGCGACTTCTTCCGCGCTCGTGCAGACCGTCACGCCGGCTTCCACCAGCGCGGCGGGTGCCGGGTTGACGTCGTGCACGAAGAGCGTGTGGCCTGCTGCGCGCAGGTGACCTGCCATGGGGGCGCCCATGATGCCGAGGCCGATGAAACCGAGGTTCAGAGTTGCGGTTGCCATGGTGAGGGATCTCCTTGGTTTGGATGTGTTGGTGGTTCGTGGTTTGTGGTTTGGGCCTTGGTGGTCCACTCCCTTTTCACCCCCTGCCGGGGGTGACTCACTTTCTTTGTCTTGCCAAAGAAAGTAAGCAAAGAAAGGCGCGCCCGAGATGGCGACCCCTTCCTTGAATTTGTGTAACCGGGCGGGGAAGGCGGCAAACTCGCTGCGCTCAAACAGCCTCCTTCCTTTTTCCGCCCGCTTACAAAAATTCAATGCGCCATCTAGGGCAAGGTACGGCCACACAATCTGTGTGCTGTCCTAGGTGGCTCTTGTTCGTTGCGGTGTTGCTCGCTTTGCTTCGCGTTGTGCTGCGGAGTCCTACTGCACTCGTGGTCGATGGTTTGGCCGTTGACGTTCCTGCCCTAGATGGCGCCTTGAATTTCTGTTGCAGAGAGGAAAAAGGAAGGGAAACTGTCTGAGCGAAGCGAGTTTTTCCCTTCCCCTCTCTGCGACATAAATTCAAGGGGAAGTCGCCATCTCGGGCGCGCCTTTCTTTTGCTTACTTTTCTTTGGCAAGACAAAGAAAAGTGAGTCAGCCCCGGCAGGGGATGAAACAAGGGATGAACCGCCCCGCCGGAACAAGGCAAACAAAAAATCAAGCAACGTTGTGAGCAGCCCGCCAGCCAAGGCCTTCAACGGTCCCTGCCTTGGGCTTGTACTCACAGCCAACCCAGCCCTTGTAGCCAATCTCATCCAACCAACGGAACAGGAACTGATAGTTGATCTCCCCAGTCCCCGGCTCATTGCGCCCAGGGTTGTCCGCCAGCTGCACATGCTTGATCTTGTCCAGATGGCGCTTCAGCGTGCTAGCCACTTCGCCTTCCATCCGCTGCATGTGATAGATGTCGTACTGCACATACAGGTTGGACGCATCCACGTCGTTGATCAGGTCCAGCGCCTGCTGCGTGCGGTTCAGATAAAAGCCCGGAATATCGAACGTGTTGATCGGTTCGATCAGCAGATCGATCTTCTCGGCCTTCAGTGCCTTCGCCGCAAACTTGAGGTTGTCCACCAGCGTCTTGCGTGCCGCGTCTTCGCTCACACTTTCGGGGCGAATGCCCACCAGGCAATTGAGCTGTTTCACGCCGAGCACCTTGGCGTACTTGATGGCTTCGCCCACGCCGTCTTGAAACTCGCTCACGCGGTCCGGCAGGATGGCGATGCCGCGCTCGCCGCCGTCCCAGTTGCCGGCCGGCAGGTTGTGCAGGACCAGGTCGAGCTGGAAGCGGTTCAGGCGATCGGCAATCTGGTCGGCGTGGAACGCGTAGGGAAACAGGAACTCCACGCCGCGAAAGCCCGCACGGGCGGCGGCTTCGAAGCGGTCAAGGAAGGCCTGCTCGTTGAAGAGCATGGTCAGGTTGGCTGCCAGCTTTGTCATGGTTTCTCCTTGTATCGGACGGTGAGGGAGGGGCGCGCCGTCTTTATGCGGTGACGCCTTCGGCTTCCGTGAGCGTGTCTTCCAGGTCGAGCACATCTTCAAACTCGACCACGTTGTCGATCTCGGTGCCCATCGCGATGTTGGTCACGCGCTCGAGAATCACCTCCACCATCACCGGCACCGAGAACTCGGCCATCAGCAGGCGGGCCTGCGCAAATGCGGGTTCGATGTCTTCCGGATTGAACACGCGGATCGCCTTGCAACCCAGGCCTTCCACCACCTTCACGTGATCGACGCCGTAGCCGTTCAGCTCAGGAGCGTTGACGTTGTCGAAGGCGAGCTGGACGCAGTAGTCCATGTCGAAGTTGCGCTGCGCCTGGCGGATCAGGCCCAGGTACGAGTTGTTCACCACCACGTGGATGTACGGCACCTTGAACTGCGCGGCCACCGCCATCTCTTCGATCATGAACTGGAAGTCGTAGTCACCCGAGATGGCGACCACGTCGCTGTTGGGCGATGCCACCTTCACGCCGATAGCGGCGGGAATGGTCCAGCCCAGCGGGCCTGCCTGCCCGCAGTTGATCCAGTGGCGCGGCTGGTTGACCGACAGGAACTGCGCAGCAGCGATCTGCGACAGGCCGATCGTGCTCACGTAACGCACCGAGTTTTCCCCCTTCTGCGGGAAGTACTGGTTCATCTCGCGGTACACGCGCTGCGGCTTGATGGGCACGTTGTCGAAGTCGGAGCGACGCAGCATCGTGCGCTTGCGCTTCTGCACGTCGGCGTTCCAGCGCTTGCGGCACGGCAGCTTGCCGGCGGCCTTCAGCTCGCGCGCCACTTCAATGAACTTCTCCAGCGCTGCCTTGGCGTCCGAGACGATGCCCAGGTCCGGGCCGAACACGCGGCCGATCTGCGTCGGTTCGATATCGACGTGAATGAACTTGCGGCCCTTGGTGTAGACGTCGACGCTGCCCGTGTGACGATTGGCCCAGCGGTTGCCGATGCCGAACACGAAGTCCGAAGCCAGCAGCGTGGCGTTGCCATAGCGGTGCGACGTCTGCAGGCCGACCATGCCGGCGTTGAGCGGGTGGTCATCGGCGAGCACGCCCCAGCCCATCAGGGTCGGGACGACGGGCACGTTCACCAGCTCGGCAAACTCGACCATCAGCTTGGCCGCATCGGCGTTGATCACGCCGCCGCCGCATACCAGCAGCGGGCGCTCGGCCTGGCACAGCATCTCGATGGCACGCTCGGCTTGGGCACGCGTGGCCGCGGGCTTGTAGACCGGCAGCGGGCTGTACGTGTCGGGGTCAAATTCAATCTCGGCGACTTGCACGTCGAACGGCAGGTCGATCAGCACCGGGCCCGGACGACCCGAGCGCATCAGGTGGAACGCCTGCTGGAACACGCGCGGCACCAGCGCCGGCTCACGCACGGTGACGGCCCACTTGGTGACCGGCTTGGCGATCGACTCGATGTCGACGGCCTGGAAGTCTTCCTTGTACAGGCGGGCGCGGGGGGCCTGGCCGGTGATGCACAGGATGGGAATCGAGTCTGCCCAGGCCGAGTACAGGCCGGTGATCATGTCGGTGCCTGCAGGGCCCGACGTGCCGATGCATACACCGATGTTGCCGGGTTCGGCACGGGTGTAGCCCTCGGCCATGTGCGAGGCGCCTTCAACGTGGCGGGCCAGCACGTGGTCAATGTTGCCAGCCTTGCGCAGGGCCGAGTACAACGGGTTGATGGCGGCACCGGGCACGCCGAAGGCGGTGGTGATGCCTTCTTTTTCCATCACCGCAACTGCGGCATCAATCGCTCTCATCTTCGGCATGGGGGTGTCTCCAGGAAGGGGAAGGTGGGAATCAGTTGGAACTGATCCTATTCCCGCATGCCGATATGGATAAACGCAGATTTCGTCAGTTGATTGCTAACCCAAAATACCGAATGGTTTTGCGTGCTGCACCAATATGGAGGCACGCCAACTGCCAAAAAGGCGCACGCTGCAGCCATTTGAAGCTGTTTTTGTGCGACGCAAAAAACTGGTTTGACGGGCTTGCATCGATCACATGGCCGTCCGCTATTTTTGCCATTCGTCACAGGTGATATGCACCAGAAAGTCGCAATGCAGGTACGGAATGCTCACTAAAATGGTCAGACATTGCGAACTGGAATGATGGAATGGACAAGCTCAAGCAGATCGAAGCGTTCATCGCCGTGGTGGAACACGGCAGCATGGCCGCTGCCGCCCTCACGCAGGACGTGACGCCCGTCATGATCGGACGCCGCATCAACGCGCTGGAAGCCCGCCTGGGCGTGAAGCTGCTGCACCGGTCGACGCGCCGCATAGCGGTGACGGAGCAGGGCGCGGTGTTCATGGAGCAGTGCAAGAAGGCGCTGGGCGAGCTGGACCGCGCGGAGCTGCTGGTTGCCGAAGGCCGCCACAAGGCGACGGGGCACCTGATCGTTTCGGCGCCGGCCGCCTTTGGCCGCAAGCACGTTGCACCGCATGCGCCGGACTTCCTGCGTGCCAACCCCGACGTGCGCATTTCGTTCAACCTGACCGACCGGGTGGTCGACCTCGTGCGCGAAGGCTACGACGTAGGCATCCGTATTGGCGGCGCGATCGATCCGAACTTCGTGGCGATTCGCCTGGCGTCGAACAAGCGCGTCGTGTGCGGCACGCCCGCGTACTTCTCCAAGCACGGCGTGCCTCGCACGCTGGATGATCTCGCGCGCCACAATTGCCTCGCCTTCAACCTGCAGGGCGGCCAGCAGCGCGGCTGGTATTTCCAGCAGAACGGCAAGGCCGTCACCGTAAAGGTGAACGGCAACCTCGACTGCAACGATGGTGAACTGCTGCACCGCTGGATGGGCGAAGGCCTCGGCCTGGGCTGGCGCTCAACGTGGGAGATCCAGCCCGAGCTGGAATCCGGGGCGCTGATGACGGTGCTGGACGACTACGCGCTGCCCGACTACGACATCCTCGCCGTGTACCCGCAGCAGCGGCCGGTGCCGGCAAAGATCCGGTTCTTTATCGAGCATCTGAAGACCGTGTACGGGCAGGCGGGGTATTGGTCGCGAACGGGTTGAGCGTGCGGAAATGGATGACGGTTCCTACACTTGTCATCAGGCGCATCGCGGTGGCGCGCTCAATGCCGGAGACTGAAGATGCTACCCAGAACTGCAGTTGTCGGCGCGCTCATGCTCAGCACCTCGGCCGTGGCCTGCGATCTGACCGGGCTTGAGCATCCGCTGGTGTTCTCGCCTGGCGAGTCTGCGCTGCCGACCACCGAAATCCTGAAACTGGCGGAATGGGATTCGCAGCTCAAAGACGATTTTCGCAGCGGCGGCAAGTACCGGGTGCGCTTGCAAAAGGCGTCCGAGCCTGCTCCCGACCCAGAGCTGGTCGTGCTGCGCCTCAGAAGCCTCCAGGCCGTGCTGGACGCCGTCGGGATCGAGGGCGACAAAGTCGAGTCGTCCGAAGCCGATACGCATCTACGTGCCGTGGAACGCGAGGGGGCGGCTCCCAAAATGCCGACAGCCGCCTACGTGGTTTTCCAACCGGACTGCCAGAACCCGTGTTGCCCGGGCGCCGCGCCGGCCGCTCCGCTCGCTCCCAAGCGATAAGCGCTAGGTAATCACCACACGCCCCTGCGTCAAATCCCGCAACGCGACCCGCGCGGCCGCCTCGTCCGTCACCGGCAATCGCACAGTGAGTGTGACGCCCGCATCGTAGGCAGCATCCAGCAGCACATACCCGCGATCATCGATCCAGCGGCGGATGCGCGCCTCATCGGCGTAATCGGTGGCGAGGGTCAGCGTGGTGCTGGCGATGCGCTCGACGCGTTCGGCCTGCATGAGCGCGGTAGCGATGGCATCGGTGTAGGCGCGTACGAGGCCGCCCGCGCCGAGCTTGACCCCGCCGAAGTAGCGCACCACGGCGCCCAGCGTGGCGTCCAGATCGTGATGGCGCAGCACTTCCAGGATGGGGCGACCGGCGGTGCCGGAGGGCTCGCCGTCATCGGACATGCCGGACTGGCCGCCCGCCAGGAGCGCCCAGCAGACGTGCGTGGCAGCGGGGTGCTCGGCGCGCAGGCGCGCGATCACGTCCATGGCGGCAGCCCGGTCTTCCACCGGCACGGCCAATCCGATAAAGCGGCTTTTCTTGATGTCCAGCTCGGCCGAAACCGGCGCGCGCAGCGTGTACGTCGGCACGCGCGGTCAGGCGAGGAGGGCGGCTACGAGATCCGTCGCTCGGCCGCCCGGCGATTCGAACTTGAGTGACGCCTCGGTGTGCGCCATGTGCTCTTCCATCAGGGCGATGGCGCCTTCCACATCACCGCGCTTGGCCGCCTCCAGGAAAGCGGTGTGCTCGTCGGACGAACGCACGGCATCGTACGTGGACTGGTACATCATCGTGATCACCGAGCTGCGGGCGGAAAGCTCGTACAGCATTTCCTTGAGCACGCTGTTCCCGACCACGTCGGCCATCAGCAGGTGAAAGTCGGCCATCAGGCGATTGCGGCGCGGGACGTCCGACAGGTCGCCGCTGGCCGCCACCTTGTGCTCTTCGGCCAGGTGCTTTTCCAGCCGCTTGTAATCGGCGGGCGTCGCTTTGGCGATGAACTCGCGCACCAGCGCGACCTCCAGCACGCGGCGCACGGCAAAGACCTCGCGCGCCTCGGTCTCGTCCGGCTTTGCCACGAATGCACCGCGGTCAGGCTCCATGCGGATCAGCTTGTCCTTGGCCAGCATCAGCAGCGCCGCGCGAATCTTCGTGCGGCTGACGTGGTAGACCCGCGCCAGCGCCTCTTCGCGCAGCTTGGTGCCCGGCGGCAGCCGATGCGCGACGATCGCCTGGGCGATGTCGTCGGCAATGCCCTCGGAGGAGATGTCGGCGGCGGTGGTCTCGGTCATGGCGCCGATTTTACCGCCGTCCGGCAGTCGAGCCGCTTCAGGCATGCGGCAGTGTGTGCGCAGCCGGCGCCGCCACACCAAAGCCGTGCGGAATCGCTTCGCCTTCCTCGGTGATGTCGATCTTGCCGTCGAGCACCGCATTGGCACGCACGCGGTCGATGTCTTTTTCCCACGCGGCGATGACCACCGTGGCGACGCAGTTGCCGATCAGGTTGCCCAGCGCACGGGCAATGCCGATGAACCAGTCGACGGAGAGCACCAGCACCAGGCCGATGGCCGGAATGGCCGGAATGACCGACAGGGTGGCCGCCAGAATCACGATGGCCGAACCCGGAATGCCGTGCGCGCCCTTGGAGGTGACGAGCGCCACGCCCAGGATCAGCAGCAGGTCCTGCAGCGCCAGCGGCGTATTGGTCGCCTGCGCGATGAACACGGCGGCCAGCGTCAGGTAGATCGAAAACGCATCGAGGTTGAACGAGTAGCCGGTCGGGATGACCAGGCCGACCACCGAGCGCTTGATGCCCATCTTTTCCAGCTTGTTCATGATGGACGGCAGCACCGCGTCGGACGAGGCCGTGCCCAGCACCACCAGCAGTTCCGCGCGCAGGAACCGGATCAGCTTGAAGATGTTGAAACCCGCCATGCGCAGGATGGTGCCGAGCACCACGAACACAAACAGCGCCACGGCTGCGTAGAACAGCAGTACCAGGAAGCCAAGCTGCTTGAGCGAGCCCGCGCCGTACTTGCCGACGGTAAAGGCCACCGCGCCCAGCACGCCCAGCGGTGCCAGCCGGATGATCACGGCCATCATGCGGAACAGCACATGGGAGAGCTGATCGATCAGGTTGACCAGCGGCTTGGTCCGCTCTCCCAGCAGCGAGAGGGAGCAGCCGAACAGGATCGACACCAGCAGCACCTGCAGGATGTCGCCCTTCACGAAGCCGCTGACGAACGTATCGGGAATCAGCTTGAGGAAGAACGCTGCAACGCCAGTCGATTCCACCTGCTTGGCGGTCGTCATGTACGACGCCATGGCCGCCGGATCGAGCGATTTCGGATCCACATTCATGCCGTGGCCGGGCCCGAACAGATAGGCCAGTGCAATGCCCAGCGCCAACGCAATCGTCGTGACGATTTCAAAGTAGATGACCGCCTTGCCGCCCACGCGCCCGACCTTCTTCAGCTCGCCGGCGCCGCAGATCCCCACCACCACGACAGAGAAGACGATCGGCGCGATCAGCATCTTGATCAGCTTCAGAAAACCATCACCGAGCGGCTGCAGCTTCTGCGCAAATTCGGGCGCCCAGATGCCCAGCGCGATGCCCACCGCCAGGGCAATCAAAACCTGCCCGAACAACGGGCGCGTAAAGCGTTGCATGGTGAATCCTCCTTTGGATTACGGGTGTCTCAAGCCGCGCCCAATCGTCTAGTTCGGTTTGCTGCGATTGTCGTCACGGCTTTGTTTCGCTCACTGGATTGCAACGAATTGTTGCGACGAATTGTCGAGCGTTGACGGCATCATAGGCGATCCAATTTTTGTATGCAATTTTTGAATTCACATGCTAGGATCGACCCATGCAGTCCCGCGAAGCCTTGTGCTTCCGCCGTTTACGCTGCACTTCCGGCGTTCCCATCGCCACAGTTTCGAGTGTCCTGACTCGCCGTTTTTGTTCGATGGGCTGGCCGTATAACATCCAGAGACAAACACCAAGGAGTTCCACATGGCGATGCCTACGCTCGATCCGAACGCGCCGGATTTCACGCGCCGATATCCGAACCTGGCGGACCCCCGCCTTGGCGCCGAGGCCACGTTCGCGACCGACGAATTCTTCGCGCCGAAAGATCGCATGCTCAATCCCGAGCCGGCGGTGTTCATCCCCGGCAAGTACGACGACCACGGCAAGTGGATGGATGGCTGGGAAACGCGCCGTCGCCGCAACGGCGGCTATGACCATTGCATCGTCCGCCTGGCCCGCCCGGGCGTCGTGAAGGGTGTGGATATCGACACGAGCCACTTCACGGGCAACTTCCCACCGGCCGCTTCCATCGAAGCCGCCTATCTGCCGGATGGCGAGCCGACCGATGCCACGCAGTGGACTGAGATCGTTCCGTCGACCACGCTGCAAGGCAACAGCCACGCCTATGTGGCCGTGACCAGCCCGCAGGCCTTCACGCATCTGCGACTGAACATCTTCCCGGACGGCGGCATCGCACGCCTGCGGGTGTATGGCCAGCCGCAGGTCGACTGGAAGGGTGCGGACCGCACCAAGCTGATCGACCTGGCCGCCATGGAAAACGGCGCCTATGTGGTCGAAGCCAACAACGAGCACTTCGGGCCGGCCTCGCGCATGCTGATGCCGGGCCGTGGCGTGAACATGGGCGACGGTTGGGAAACGCGCCGCCGCCGCGAACCGGGCAACGACTGGTGCGTGATCGCCCTGGCCCATCCGGGCCGCATCCGCAAGATCGAAGTCGACACCGCCCACTTCAAGGGCAACTTCGCTGACCGCGTTTCCATCCAGGCCGCCCGCGTGGTGGGCGGTACCGACAGCTCGCTGAAGACGCAGGCGATGTTCTGGCAAACGCTGCTGCCCGAGCAGAAGCTGCAGATGGATCTGCAGCACTACTATGAAGCGGAAATCGCCGACCTGGGCATCGTCACGCACGTGCGCTTCAACATGTTCCCGGACGGTGGTGTGTCGCGTCTGCGCCTGTGGGGGGTGATCGAATGAGCCAAGAAACCGCCGCACGCATCGCGCTGACCATCGAGCCGCTCACGCGCGAAGCCTTCGCGCCGTTCGGCGATGTGATCGAGCTGGAAGGGGCCAAGCAATTCCCCATCAACCAGGGCACGACCATCCGCTTTCACGACCTCGCCAACGTCGATGTGGGCGGGGGCGGCCGCGCGCTGATCAGCCTGTTCCGTGGCCAGCCGCGTACGCTGCCGTTCGAGGTGAAGATGTTGGAGCGCCACCCGCGAGGCAGCCAAGCCTTCATCCCGCAGAACGACAAGCCGTATCTGGTGGTTGTGGCGCCGGCCGGCGAGCTGGATCCGTCCAAGTTGCGCGCGTTCGTCTCGCGTGGCTGGCAAGGCGTGAACTATGCGCGTGGGGTGTGGCATCACCCGCTGCTGGCCCTGGGCGAGGTGAGCGATTTCATCGTCGTCGACCGTGGTGGCGAAGGCCACAACTGCGACGAGCAAGACCTGGCCGAATCGGTGTGGTTGACCGCCGAGGCCATGCAGGGCGCGCTGTAAGCATCGCATCATCGGTGCCGATCCTGAGCCCCCGCACAACGGGGGCTCAGTCACTTTCAATCTCCGTCCCCCGCAATCAGCGAGACATCGACATGACCCAGGCCCAACTTGCTACCCCCGGCATCGATGCGGATATCCGCGCGTTTGTCGAGGCCGCGCACGCGCAGCAGATTGAATTCCTGCGCGAGCTGGTGAAGGTGCCGTCGGACAACCCGTCCGGCGATTGCGCTCCGCATGCCGTGCGCGCCAAGGCGCTGCTGGAGGCGCTGGGCCTGACGGTCGAGGCGCATGCCGTGCCGCAGGCGCAGGTACGTGCCGCCGGCATGGTCAGCGCCACCAACCTGATCGTGCGGCACACCTTCGGTAACGGCGGCCCCACGGTTGCCATGAACGCACACGGCGATGTCGTCCCGCCCGGCCTTGGCTGGACGCACGATCCGTACGGCGGCGAGACCGTCGAGACCGAACACGGCCCCACCATGTTCGGCCGCGGCGTGGCGGTGTCCAAGTCGGACTTCGCCACGTACACGTGGGCGCTGCTTGCGCTGATCGACGCGGAAAAGCGCGGCGCGAAGCTCAATGGCACCGTCGAACTCCATTTCACCTACGACGAAGAAACCGGCGGCGATATCGGCCCGAAGTGGCTGCTGGATCAGGGCTTGAGCAAGCCCGATTACGCCATCTCCGCCGGCTTTGCCTATGGCATCACTTCGGCGCACAACGGGTGCCTGCACGTGCAGGTGACGGTGCGCGGCAAGCAGGCACACGCTGCCATGCCGCATACGGGCATCGACGCCATCGAGGCGGCCACGCATATCCTGCAAGCCGTGTATGCCTATCGCGCAGAACTCGCAACGCGCAAATCAGCCGTGCCCAGCATCGACCATGCAACGCTCAACGTCGGGTTGATCCAGGGCGGCATCAACACCAACGTGGTGCCCGATCTGGTGACGTTCCGCGTTGACCGCCGGATGATTCCTGAAGAAGCCGGGCGCGATGCAGAAGGCGAACTGCGCGCCGTGATCGAGCGCGCGGCGGCAGAACGGCCGGGGATCGAGGTTTCAGTCGAACGCATTCTCTTGGCAGAGCCGCTTGCCGAACTGCCGGGCGTGGACGCGCTGATTGGCGCGCTGCGACGGAATGCGCTGGCCGTGTTTGGAGGTGATGTGCCGGTGCATGGCGTGCCGCTGTATACCGATGCCCGGCATTACACGGCGCACGGGGTGCCGACGGTGCTGTATGGCGCGGGACCGCGTACGTTGATGGAAGCGCGTGGGCACAACACGGATGAAAACCTGCGGTTGAATGATCTGCGAGGCGCGACTGTGGTGGTGGGGTGCGCTGTGGGGGAGTTATTGGGCGGGTGATTGATATCGCTTGATGGCGTTGTTGCGGGGTCGGCTTTTGTCGGCCCTTTTGTTCTTTGGGTTTGTGACTTGGTGGTCCACCCTCCTTTCGG
>NZ_JASATD010000063.1:0-13476 GCF_038440115.1 Ralstonia sp. OTU4908
GATCCGGCGGCTGGAAGACTTCCTGCTCGAATTGGGTGAAGGGTTCACCTTCATTGGACGGCAGCGGCGCTTGCGCATCGACCAGACCTGGTATCGGGTGGACTTGCTGCTGTTCCATCGCAAGTTACGCTGCCTGGTCATCATCGACCTGAAGCTGGGGAGTCTGACGCATGCGGACGTAGGCCAGATGCACATGTACTGCAACTATGCCAAGGAACACTGGGCCTATCCCGAGGAGAACCCGCCGGTGGGGCTGATTCTTTGTGCCGACAAGGGGCTCGCCCTGGCGCGGTATGCGCTGGAGGGCTTACCCACCAAGGTCATGGCGGCGAACTACCGGATGGTTCTGCCGGATACCGATGTGCTGCAAAAGGAACTGGAAAGCACGCGGCTCTTGCTAGAGTCTCGCGGAACGATTCGTCCCAAGACGTGGAAGCGGTAGACACACCTGCGGAGCTATACGCCTGTTTGGAGATTGGGCAGAACCTCAGTCTGTAGTCGGTTTTACGGCTTTCTTCCGTGAGGAGGAAGAAGGCAACGACGGCAAACATTCAAACAAACGTTCCGCATAGACGAATCCCATCCGCCTTACTGCGTCCTGATCGAAATACAGTAGCCATGCGGCAAGTAGCGCCAGCGAAATGAGCAATGTCAAGCCTGCGGCAAGCCCTGGATCGGCAAGGTGCACCAAGTCAAATTGGAGAGGTGCTACCTGCAAAATCTTTGCAATCAACAATCCGTAGACGACGCCCATGAGGCACGACAGGATACCGACAGGCTTCATCGCCAGCATGTTGCGATGAAATCCATAGGCGATGTTCTCTTTCAGCAAGAGCTGCTTGTTGGAACGCGTGAGTTCGCGAAGCCGCTTAGTGGCACCGATGTAGATGTCGTCTGCCTTGTCTGGGTTTGCTGATTCTTCTTCTGCCGTTGGCATGGCGATACCCAACTTGGCAGTGATCGCCGTGTGATAACGCTGCTTGCTGACACCATCAAGGAACTTGTCGCGGTGGCGTAGTGCGATGGTCGTGGGCATGCCACCCCATTTTGAGACCAGCATCTCTTCAAGTTTTTTACCACGTCCGCGCGCTACGCTCGCGAGTGCATAGATAGCGCCGCAGCCGCCCAGCAGGCCGATCACACCTGTAAGCACAGGGTGCCGAGCCCCGTAGACGCACAACAGCGGCACCAGCACGGGTAAGGCCACAAGAAGGCCAGGGATAACACGTGCCTTGCGCTCGTAGGGGTCTTTGACCAGTTCAAAAATTGTTGTCATGTGAAGTCAGGCCTGTGCCGCCAAGGCGTCGATATAGGGTTGGATTTCATCGCGGTTTTTCAGCGTGATCTGCTGTGCGAGGGGGTCTGGTGCTTCCTTGGTATGCAAACCCAAACGTCTCAGCGTGTAGTACAGAAACGCTTGGCGGCATGGAAGTTTGACCTCTCCATCTTCCATGCCGTAGTCCAACTCTAAGACTCGTTTCTTGGCTGCAGGCAAATCGGGATGCGGTGCAAGTACCAGCGTCAATACAGTTTGCCAATGCGAATCTTGGTTGGAGTCCACTTGGGTCGCCTCGAAGCCATCGATGCGCAGGATTCGAGCAAGGACGAAATCGCTGAAGCGCTGGCGCTTGTGGCAAAACGCGCGCATGTGCCAGCGAAAACCGTCATTGCCAAGGGCGTGGGGAGACAGCAAGCGAACCGATTCATCCAACGACGTCATGGACTGGTAGCTCACCAGAATGGATTCCTGCTGGCGGATTGCGCGCACCACTGCTTCGACGGTCTGCTCATTGATCGTGCGCCAAGGGGACGGGGCCCAATCTGTCTCCGGCGCGGAGCCGATGAAGCTGGCCGTCGGCTCGACAATTCCCATCTTTGTCGCTAGCAGTTCTGCTAGATAGCGTTGCGCCGAGCTTCGTTGGTAAAGCGGGTGAAAACTCTGCGCTGCCGTGTAGGTCTTGGAGCTGCGGTCGTAAGTCAGGTTGCTCGGCGCCAACTCCATGTACTTGGAAATGTCCAGCGATGCCTGCGGGACCGAAATACCAAAGTGCTCGGTGAGATCCATCCGGTTGATGCGCCGCTCCCAGCGCAGACGGAAATCGATGAATTGAAGTCTGCTCTCCAGCCCCCAACTTAGCCCCTTAGGCTCAGCAGGTTCGGCGGCAGGAAAGGAAGGTTTTTGCATCAGTCACGCCTAAAAAGTAGACGGATATAAAAAATCGTCGTACATTAACTATACGCGATCATCCTTCGGTCGTCTACCCGGAGACCCCAGTGCCTACAACCATCACGTTTTTTCCCGTCGACAACGGGGACATGACCCTCATCAAGTTCGGCGATCTCGACGCGACGACTCTGCTGATCGACGTAAACATCAGGCAAGACGCCGACGACCCTGACGGGGAGGCGCGCGATGTCGCCAAGGATTTGCGCGAACGACTGAAGAAGGATGAGAACGGCAGGCCGTATGTCGATGCGTTCCTGCTGAGCCACCCGGATCAAGACCATTGCCGAGGGTTGAAGCGACACTTCTACCTAGGGCCACTCGACAAGTACCCGGACGACAAGAAGGACGACAAGGACAAGAAAATCGTGATCCGCGAGATGTGGTCGTCCCCGATCGTGTTTCGACGCGCCAGCAAGACGCACACCTTGAGCGACGACGCCAAGGCATTCAACACGGAGGCGCGTCGGCGCGTGCAACTGAACCGTGACAAGAATTTCGCCGTCGGGAACGGTGACCGCATTCAGATCATGGGCGAGGACATCGACGGAAAAACCGATGATCTCACTTCGATTGTGCGGAAGGTGGACACGCGCTTTTCAACGATCAATGGCAAGAGTTCCGCATTCTTTTCTGCGTTTCTTTTGGCTCCACTGGACGCCCAGGATGACGAGGAAGAGGAAGAGTGCCTGGTCAAGAACCAGTCCAGCGTTATTCTGAACATCACGTTGGCGGCTGACGCGCAGACGCCGGATGGTGCGAAATTCCTTACTGGTGGCGATGCTGAGGTGTTCATCTGGAACCGCCAGTGGCAACGCCACAAGGCTGAAGCAGATGTGCTTGAGTACGACATCATGCAGGCGCCTCATCATTGTTCCTGGCATTCGCTGTCCTATGACAGCTGGTCCGACTACCGTGAAAAAGCCAAGCTCGATGCTGATGCTCGCAAGGCGCTTTCGCAGACCCGTGACGGCGCCGTCATCGTCGCCAGCTGCAAGCCGATTGCAGATGATGACAGCGATCCGCCCTGCATCCGTGCGAAGCGTGAGTACGTGACGATCGTGGACGAAGCAAAAGGCGAGTTCTACTGCACAGGCGAGTACCCCAGCGAAAAGTCCGTGGAACCGCTCGTTTTCACCGTAACCGCTCAGGGTGTGCAACCTCCCTCGAAGAAGGAGTCCGGATCGAAGGCCGCTGCCGTGGTGACCTCTGCGCGCACCCCCATGCCGCACGGAGCATCATGACGGGCACCATCGCAGACGCACTGCATCAACTTCAGCGGCATCGAGGCCTTATCCGCGTTGGCGAGCCAAGGACAACTGGTGCATCGACGGAGATTGAAGTCGATGTTGCGGTCCAACTGCCGAACAGGTCTCGGCGCAATGGTATCTCTGAGACCGGAGTGCGCACCGTCGAGACGTGCGTGCTGGTATTCGGTAGTGACTGGCCCCTGTCTGCACCCGAGCCCTTCTTACGTGCGGACTTCCCGCTCAACTTGCCGCACATCAACCCCCATCGCCAAGGCGAGTTAGTCTCGCCGTGCCTATTCGAAGGGTCGTTGAACGAGCTGCTGCATCGGTTTGGCCTGGACGCCGTTGTCGATCAGTTGATCGACTGGCTGCACAAGGCCGCGGCCGGAACACTCCTGGACCTGGAGCAGGGGTGGGAACCAACGCGCCGAGACAGCTGTCCTTCGACCGTTGTATTCAGTGCCGAGAAGGTCGCGGCCGCCGCTCCCGCTGACGGCACGATTCTGGTGGTTCCCGCAGGCTACGTGACGATCGATGGCGGTCTGTACGCCATCATCAACGCCGAACTGACCGCACAAGTCGATCCTGTGTTTTATCAGGATGTTCACAACGACAAGCTGGGCAAATGGGGGAACGGCCATGCCGCGGCCTTCATCGCGCGCGCTCCGATGACCGACGGCCTCCCGCATGTGATCGGACGCTATCAACCAGAGACAGTTGTCGATCTCGCGACGCTGCTCGATCGAGCAGCGGAGCTTGGTATTGATCGCGACGCTTTGGCCCAGGAAGTGGACGGTTATTTCGGACGCTCAATCCTGGATATGCGACAGGACTCGCATGGCTGGGTGCATGGTTTGTACGCGATTGTGATTCTGGCTGTGCAAAGGCCAGCGTCGCTTGTGGGCTCGCCAGGGAGGAGTGTCGAGGTATTGCCCTATGTGGTGCGCTATGAACTCAACGCTCAATCGCTCCTGGAGCGTAACGCCACGGTTCACCCGGCCTTTCACGCGCATGCGTTGTCTCCTGAACTGCTGGCAAGGACGTCCGGCATTCCATACGCAGCCACATCACAGCCGCTGGTCGTGCTCGGCTGCGGAAGCGTGGGATCGAAAGTCGCGATGCAACTGGGGCGAGCGGGCTTTGGTTCGATGACTTTCGTCGACAACGAACCCATGTCGCCTCACAACGCCGCGCGGCATGCACTCATTGAGCGGGCATCAGTTCTGGTTCCGCCTCGGAAGTCGGCGCTGATGAAGACAGCCTTTGAATCGCTGTCGCATCTTCAATCGCGAGCGTTCGACACCGACGCAGTGACTCTTTTGGTCGATCCGGAACAGTTTGCGGCAACCGTTCCGCAGGATGCGGCCCTCATCGTGGATGCGACGGCGTCACTTCAGGTGCTGGCTGCAGAAACACAATCGGCAGCGTTGGATCAATCCCCAGCCCGATTGGCACGGATCGCGATGTATGGTCAGGGGCGCTGTGTGGCGGTATTGCTCGAAGGAGCTGGCCGTGCCGGCCGAGTTGACGACCTCACGGCGTTCTTGTTCGAGTGCTGCCGGTTTGCACCGGAACTGCGTGCGTCGATTGCCGGCGAGACGTCTGAGCCGACTCGGATTTTCGTGGGTGACAACTGTCGTTCGCTGACGATGCCTATGTCTGACGCCGTTGTTTCGCGGTCGACGTCACTGGCCGGCCTGCAACTGGAACGATGGCTCGTTGATGGGCTTCCGAAGGAAGCGACGCTTTGCGCCGGAATCTCAGATGCCGAAGGCCTTGGAATGGCATGGACCCGCGCCAGCCTTGGCCCGACCACTGCGCTTGAAGTCGCAGACGATGGTGGCTGGAACATTCGGGTCCTGTCCCCAGTTGCGCAAGCAATCCATGCTGATGCGCTGCGCTGGGGTGCTCTGGAAACAGGCGGCGCCTTGATCGGCCGCATCTCGTTTGAAAATCGAACCATCACCATTGCAGGCCTTGTTGAGGCACCGCCTGACAGTGTTCGAGAGGCCGCCCGCTTCGTCCTCGGAACCAACGGGCTTGTTCAAAATTTGCGCGCCGCAAACGCGGCCTCTTTGGGGTATCTCGCCTTTATAGGAACGTGGCACAGCCACCCGAAAGGCGGCGCACATTCGGGTATCGACCGAAATACATTGCGCGGCATCGCCGAGGATGCTGGCGGCCTTCCGGCCGTGTCGTTGGTATGGACTCCGACAGGACTCACGTGTGCGGTGGATCGCTGGTAGGTGCAAAGCCACCGGCACTTTGTTGGCATAAAACAAGAGGGATGTATGGCTGACTACTTCGAGATCGACTTTCTTGGCGTCGAAACAGCGAAAAGCGGGGACGCGATCACGCTGCGCTACTCGGTGAATGGCACCGAGGGCGTGCACGTTGTTGACGGTGGGTATCTGGATACGGGTGATCAGATAGTCGAGCATCTGAAGACGTACTATGGAACAACAGTCATCGACCATGTGATCCTCACGCACCCAGATCGCGATCACGCCAACGGACTACGAAAAGTCCTGGAGCAATGCACGGTCAGGAATCTTTGGATCAACCGGCCGTGGATATACGCGGACCAGTTGATCGATCGCTTTGAGACCTATGAATCGGTTGAAGCCCTGCGACGGAAGTTGCGCTCAATCTACGATGCCACGGCAATTCTTGAGGATATTGCGGTGGAGAAGGGAATTCCAATCCATGCCCCCCTTCAGGGGCAGAGCATCGGTCCGTTCGCGGTCATGGCACCTACCCTGGGGCGCTACTTGGACCTGATCGTGGACTCCGCGAAGACACCGGAAGCTGTCGAAGAAAGTGCTTTTGATAGCGCGCTGAGCAGCATATTCCGGGCAGTGAAGGCCGCGACCGCCTACATCAAGTCCCTGTGGGGCGAGGAATATTTCCCGCCTGAGCCGACCAGTCGTGAGAATGAAATGAGTGTGGTGCAGTCGGCTGTCTTGAACGGTCATCGCGTCATGCTTACTGGCGATGCCGGGCGTGAAGCACTGCAGGAGGTGATCGACTACGCACCTTTCGTGGGACTCGCGCTGCCAGGTATTCGGTATTTCCAAGTGCCCCATCACGGCGGGCGACACAACGTTTCGACCGAAGTCTTGGATCAACTGCTCGGCCCACGGTTGAACAGTATGCCGGACAAGCACCATTGGAATGCCATATGCAGTTCTGCCAAGGCGGATGAGGATCATCCGCGGAAGTCGGTGATTCGCGCCGTATTGCACCGGGGTGGGCACTGGGCGGCAACTGAAAGCCAGAACATACGCATCGGGGCAGGCATCACCCGCGATGGCTGGGTGCCGATTCCCCAGGCGGCGTATCCGGAAGATCAAGAAAATTGACAGCGCCTGAAGGCCAGCACCACTTTTCAACTGCCTGCTGGCAACTTGGCCTGCATCCCGACGTTCCTTCGTCGGGCTCATGGGCTGCGCCCCGAGCTTCGTGCCGAATCGCAGTCATCCGGCTTCAAGCCCGGACGCTCTGATCTGGACTGACGCTTCGGACCTGCGCGCTACGCTTGTCAATACCGGGGTGGCTGCGTGGTGAGGTGTGGCGGCTTGCTGTTCCCTTCATCGTGCCACGGCGTGCCCGCCGTCAATGACTGCGCACCTTCGGCGCTTGCGGCCTGGCGGCCGTCTTCGATCTTTGACTGCTTGCGCTGCGCCGTGCCCTGCAAGGGCTGGGCAATTCCGCCCGGTAACCTTACAGGAGTTCACCATGAACCACGCATTCATCACGGACGAGCAGCGCATCGTGCTGCTGGCCAACGGCCGCGAATCCTTGGAGAACCCGGACTTCGATCCGGCCCCAGTGGTCAAGCTGTTCACGCCGGATGCCGGCGCGACCTGGCTGCTGACCGAGATTGATCCCGATGACCACGATCACGCCTTCGGTCTTTGCGACCTGGGCCTAGGGATGCCGGAAATCGGCTGGGTCAGTTTTTCCGAACTGGCGACCGTGCGCGGGCGGCTGGGCTTGCCGGTAGAGCGGGATCTGCACTTTCGTGCCGAGAAGCGGCTGAGCGCCTATGCGCGCGATGCGCGGCTGGCGGGGCGTGTCGTTGTCTGACCTGGTTCTGGGGCGCCGCAAGGCGCTCCTGAGCGTTCTCAATCATTTCAGGAGGTCAAGGCCATGAGCAGCCACCACGACTACATCCTCGAAATCACGGCAGAGCATGATGCGTTCAAGCCGTTCCCACCGGAGAACGGCCAGCCCTTGCGCTTTGCGCTCGGCGACGCGGTGATCTATACCAACGAGTTTGGCGCACAGTTCCGGTGCCGCGTCACCGGGTTTTATCGTCCCAGCGGACTTTCGGGCCTGTACGCGCGCGGTGCGCGCTACCTGCTGGACTCGTCATCGCCGTGGATGCCGGTGTCGGAAGCCAGCCTGCGCCCCGACGACCCGGCCTGATGCCTTCGCGCCCCTGGCGGGGCGCTACGCGCTGCGCTTGCCTCCAGGGGAAAGCCCTGCGGGCTATCCCCGCCGCGCAGGCTTGGCGCCCCTCTCGCGCAGCGAACCGGCTGGTGCCGGATCGCTCCCTTCATGCCGGACATTACGATGGCACTTCGGGCGTGGGTGTGTCGGGTTCGTAGTCGCCCAGCCACTCGAAGAGACGTTCGATATCGCAGTCCAGCTGGTTCAGCGTGGCCTGGGCCATTGCGTACCAGGTGGTGCCGTCGTCCGTTTCTTCGGAGGCGGACAGCAGGACGTTGAGCTGTGCGCGCCGTCCCAGCAGGCGCTGCATCTCGTTGCCTACCGTCTTGCGGTCGGTGGTCCAGATGAGGGCCGGCAGAAAGATGCCAGGCCCTTCTGCTCCAGGCGCAGGCGTTCCGGGTTGCATGGGATCGCTCATGGTGGTTCTCCAGAAGGTGGAGATTCCACGGTAGGCATTGGCCCGTGACCGGGCCACTCGAAATTCGCGCTATTTCGGGGGGATTTCGGGATCAGCGCCGATCGGCCGTGGCGCAGTCATGCGGGCGGGCTGCCTTTGAGCCGGTGCTTACCAGGGCTTCCAGCGCCGCTGGGGTGTTTGCGGCACGGCGCCGAGCAATTGGATCGGCGGCAGTGCATGGGGCGCATTGTTCCTGGGGAAGCGCCGGCGCACTTCGCATTCCAGTTCGTGCGCGAGGCCGCGTGCGTCCTTCTCGCCGCGCAGTGCCCGTTGCCGCCAGTCTCGGGCCTGGGCCATCAGTTCATCGTCTTGTAGGGCTCGTATGTCCATGCCATTGCCATTTTGCCGATGGCTGGGTGGGTAGCTGTCCACGGGGATTTCATTGAAGTCATGTGGGCGTCCCCGGCCACCTGGGAGATGGCCGGTCGCGCTCTCGTGCTAGCGCATCGAGCCGCCTGCGGCGTCTCGCCCCCTTCGGGCTTCGATCGTTCCCTCACTCCGTTCGGCTGACGCCTCCGGCCCGGCTTCCAGCTTCGAGCCTGCGCGCTTCGCTTGCCGTGCGGTCGGCTTGTGGGATGGCCGTTGCCATGTCCAGTCCTCTTCCCTGACTTCATCACCTTGTCCGCGACTGTAGCCCGCGGCCGTGTGCCGTCAAGGCGCGCAGGGCCGTGTCCTCGGCTGCGCCTGCGGGCCGCCCCACCCTGCGCTTGTTTCCTTGACGGCCCCCGTCCGCGCGCTCCCTTTCGTCGCGGGCGATGAACTCAGGAAAGACGGTGGCAACAGGGCCAACCGGGTTCCTCGCGCCGACCGCACCGAACAGCCGAAAGGCTGGGCTTCGAATCTTGGAATCCGGTGTGCGGTTTTCTTCAACAGCCTTTTTGTTCAGGAGAAAGACCATGCAACTCGCATCCCGCTTCGCTTCCCATTCCCCCGCATTGCGCAGCGACTCCCCGCTGTCCGATGACCAGATCCGCCGCGTGGCCCCGTCCATCTTCGCGGATGCCCCCCATGAAAGCCGTTCCGAGCGGTACAGCTACATCCCCACCGCCGCCGTGCTGACCGAGCTTCGCAAAGAGGGGTTTCAGCCCTTCATGGTGTGCCAGACCCGCGTTCGCAACGAGGGCCGGCGCGAGCACACGAAACACATGCTGCGCCTGCGCCACGCCAACCAGATCAACGCCCGCGAAGCCAATGAAATCATCCTGCTGAACTCGCACGACGGCACGAGCAGCTATCAATTACTGGGTGGCATGTTCCGCTTCGTTTGCAGCAATGGCCTTGTCTGCGGCGACACCGTGGGCGATGTGCGCGTGCCCCACAAGGGCGACGTGGCGGGCCATGTCATCGAGGGCGCCTATCAGGTGCTGAGCGGCTTCGAGCATGCGCAGGAATCGCGCGAATCCATGCAGGCCATCACGCTGGATGCCGGGGAATCGGAAGTGTTCGCCCGCGCCGCGCTGGCCCTCAAGTACGACGACCCAACCAAGCCCGCGCCCGTCACGGAATCGCAAATCCTGATGCCGCGCCGCTTCGACGACCGCCGCCCCGACCTGTGGAGCGTGTTCAACCGCACGCAGGAGAACCTGACCAAGGGCGGATTGCATGGCCGCGCCGCCAATGGCCGCAGACAGCAGACCCGCCCCGTGCAGGGCATTGATTCGGACATTCGCCTGAACCGCGCCCTGTGGCTGCTGGCCGATGGCATGCGCGCCCTCAAGGCCTGACCCCCTCTGACGTGTTCCCCGCCGGAGGGGCGGTTTCCCCTCCATTCCCTTGTTTCACTTGATTGGAGATTCACCATGAACGCCGTTACTTACACCGAAGCTCAAGCCCTCGACAGCCGCGCAAACGTGCTGCAAGCCGCCGACCCGAGCAAGCACATGATTCTGGTTCCGCTGTCGCGGCTGGTGCTGCGCCCCACGGGCCGCAACGTGCGCAAGACCGTCCCGCGCATGTCCATCCCCGAGCTGGCCGCGAGCATTCAGCGCGTGGGCCTGCTGCAAAACCTGATCGTGATTCCCGCCGCCGATGACCTGCATTACGAGGTGGTGGCAGGTGGCCGACGCTTTGCGGCCCTCAAGCTGCTGGCAAAGAAGCACCGTATCGCCAAGGATTGGGACGTGCCTTGCCTGCAGGTGGCCGATGGCACGGCCCGCACCGCCAGCCTGACCGAGAACGTGCAGCGCGAAGCCATGCACCCAGCAGACCAGTTTGAAGCCTTCGCCGCGCTGGTGGCCGAAGGCCGACCGATTGAGGACATTGCGGCGGATTTCTCCGTTACGCCGCTGGTGGTGCAGCGCCGCTTGAAGCTCGCCAATGTCTCGCCGCGTTTGATGGAGGACTACCGGGCCGATGCCGTGAGCCTCGATCAGCTGATGGCGCTCTCCATCACCGACGACCACGCCGCGCAGGAATGCGCGTTCTACGATGCGCCGCAATGGCAGCGCCAACCCTCGCACTTGCGCGAACGTCTGACGGAGCGCGAGATTGACGCCTACCGGCATCCGCTGGTGCGCTTCGTCGGGCTGGACACCTACGAGCAGGCGGGCGGCGGCATCCGCCGCGACCTGTTCGCGGAGGGCGATGCAGGCGTGTACCTGACCGACGCCGCGCTGCTGGAACGACTGGCGCAAGACAAGCTGGCGGGCATCGCCGCAGAGGTGAAGGCCGAGGGCTGGGCTTGGGCTGATGCCACGCCGGGCGTGACCCATGCCGATCTGCACGCCTTCCAGCGTGCGCCGAGGGAGCGCCGCGAGCCGAACAAGCGCGAAGCACAGCGCATCGAGAGGCTGCAAGCCAAGATGCAGGAGGTGGCCGAAGCCATTGATGCCGCGACGGACGCCGACGACGAGGACAAGGCCGATGCGCTGCAAGAGGAAGGCGAGCGGCTGGGCGAGCAGTTGCAGGCGCTGGAAGACGGCTTGCAGGGGTACGGCGCGAACGTGAAGGCCGCAGCCGGGGCCATCGTCACCATCGGCCGCAACGGCGAGGTGGTGATTCATCGCGGACTGCTGCGCGAGGCCGAGGCCAAGGCACTGCGCACACTGGAGAAGCTGCGCCAAGGGTTCAGCGACCCAGATGCCGCGAACGATGACGAAGGCGAGGACGACGAGCCGCCCAAGGCAGCAGCGATTTCCGACCGACTGGCCCAGCGCCTGAGCGCCCATCGCACCGCCGCGCTGCAAATCGAGGTGGCCCGGCATCCGCAGGTGGCGGTGGCCGCGCTGGTGCATGGCATGGTGCAGACCGTCTTGCAGGGCCGCTACTACGGGCGCGACCTGCCGCTGGGCGTGAGCCTGAAAGTCCAAGACCGGCTGGACGGCATGGCCCCGGACTGGCCCGAGTCACCCGCCGCTGTGGCGCTGCGTGAATTGCAGCAGGCGTGGAGCGGCAAGCTGCCCGAGGACAGCGCCGAACTGTTTGCCGCGCTGCTGGCGATGGAGCAAGGCGAACTGGTCAAGCTGCTGGCCGTGTGCGTGGCTTCCACGGTGGACGTGGTGACGCCTCGCGCCACACCGCACCAGCCCGGCGAGGAACTGGCGCAGGCCGTGGGCCTCGACATGGCCGCATGGTGGCAGCCGACCGCCGAGGGGTATTTCAAGCACGTTCCGAAGGCGGCAGTTCTGCAAGCCGTGGGCGAGTACGCGCCCGATCAGGTTTCCCGGCTGGCGAAGCTGAAGAAGGCCGACATTGCCAGCGAAGCCGAGCGGCTGGCCGATGGCGCGGGTTGGATGCCTGCCATCTTTAAGGTCGAAGGCCCGCAGCAGGCAGTGAAGGAAAGCGCGCAGGAGGCAGGCCCGGAGCAGGACGCCCCGGAGGATGCCGAGGCAATGGCGGATGAACCCGCCGAGGCGCTGGCCGCTTGACCCACGCCGAAGGCAAGCGCCCCGGCTTCGACCGGGGCGCTTCGCTGCAAGGAGAAGCCCCCATGACCCGCACCACCACCAACCGCCCGCGCATGGCGGCGGTCTATGCACCCGGCACGGTGCGCGCCCGCCGCTGGCACGGCGATGGCGACGTGCGCGGCTACCGACCGCCCTCGGGCTGGTCGGCCCGCGCTGACCTCACCGACATACATCCCATCACGGGCCGCGCCTTGCCGCGTGCCGTGTGGTGGATCATCGAAACGAAGGAATGATCATCGTCAGCACCGCGCCCAGGCCGTTCCGCCCTGGGCGCGGTGAAACGCATAATCCGGGCGCGGCGGTGGCCGCGCCCGGTGTTGAAGCCGAATAGCCGGGGCATTACGCCGCCGCCTTCACTGGCACTCAGGCGGCGGCGTTGAAGGCATCGCTGTACTGCGCGATGCCTTCGGGCACTGGCCCATGGAAGGCCAGTGCGAGAAAATAGCCGGGCGGCACGCCCGGCAGTTGCAGGCCCGCATGGGCCTGGAAGCCAAAGCGCCCGTAGTACGCGGGCTCTCCGAGCAGCACACAGCCTTCGGCCTGCATGGCCCGCAGTTCAGACAGCGCCTGTTCCATCAGGCGCGAGCCGATGCCGTGCCCCTGCCTCTGCGGCAGGACGGAGATCGGCCCCAGGCCGCACCAGCCTTTGGCCTTGTGGCCGTGGTCGTTGGTGATAGTCACCGGCGACAGAGCCACATGGCCGACGACCTGGCCGTGTTCTTCGGCCACGATGGAAAGCGTCAGTTCGCTAGCGTCGCGCAATGCACGCACGATGAATTGCTCCGTGTGGCTGGTGTGCGGCGCATCGGCGAAGGCGGCAATGGTCACGGCCTCGATAGCGGCAATGTCGTTCGTGGTTTCGTGTCGTAGCTGGATGGTCATGGTGTTCTGCGTTCCCTGCTCAAAATATAGAACGGCCTGGGCGTGTCGGCGCGTAGCGCCGCCGGGCTTTCGGGCTGCGCCCCGTGCCGACTTCGCTGTCACGGCCATTCGGCTTCAATCCACTCACGCCTTCGCGCCTGCGGCGCTGCGCGCTGCGCTTGCCTCCGGGGGATCGGCGCAAGGCCCATCCCCGCCGCGCGAGCTTGGCGCCCCTCGATGCCGCCGAACCGTCGATGCCGGATCGGCCCGGCCAGCGCCCCGCCGCAATGGACGGAGCTGGCGAACACGCTGGTGCTTGCTGCG
>NZ_JASATD010000064.1:0-11889 GCF_038440115.1 Ralstonia sp. OTU4908
TCCCCCCCCCCCCCGCTGTGGGTGTGGGGCCCCGGGGTTCTTTTTCTTTAAATTTTAAAAAACACCCGCCGGCCCCCCCCCCCCCCCCCTGGCCCGCGCTGCGCACAGGCCAGTGCCGTCTGATCCAGCCGCTATATCTGCTTCACCATCCCGCGCCATTCGTCGTACGAGACCAATCCAGCCTCGTGGAGCTTCCACAAGCGACGGGTCTCCTCCAACCTGCCCTTCACTGAAAAACGGCGCTGTACGCGCTTCCAGCCGTGCGTATAGGCCGGTGGCAACATCGAGTAGGGAGCCTGTTCAGGATCATCGACAAAGACCTGCCGCGTGTCGTAGCACTTGTAGAGGTCTTTCGCGCGGTACATCCACCGATCAGCGACCACGGCGTTTGCTTCGGTGCCGTAGCGAACGACGGCCATGTGGATTTGCGGCAGACGCGGCTTGACCAAGCCGAAGGTGGCCAGCTTGACGATCGGACCAAGGACCGGGATGCCGATGCGGTCCAAACGACGACACGTCACGCGGTATTCCACGATGGCAGTGCGGAGTTGCTTATCGAGCTGGTCAATGTTCTGACACAGCAGATAGAGGTCCCATCCGAGCTTACGGCTGTGCACGAACCAATTGAGCACCTCTTGGCGAGCTTTGTCTGCGAAGGTGCGTGCGTTGAGCCACGTCGCAAGCTCATCGAACACCAACACGCCGTTGCGACGTTCATCGTAAGACTCGTTTCCCTTTCCGAGCGAAATCAGCGACTCGACTGTCGGCTTGTCAGGTACACGCACCACACGTGCGCGCTTCGACTTGTAGCCGATGAGGTGTTGCAGATGCAGATCGAGATTGGTGCCAACCGGAAGGCCCTTGATCAGAGCATCGCGAATGATGCCGGTGGCGATCAGCGACTTGCCTGCGCCCAACTTCCCCTCGATGAGATAGATCGCCATGACTGCCCTTCCCCGCGGAGTAGCTCCCGCGCAATTTTGTTGCGTGCCGGCGAGCTGAAAACGCACGCCTGGCTAACGAAATCAGATCCGTCTGCGGCAGATGATTGCGTCGACAGATCTTGTTTTTGGCATTAACTGCTAGCGAGCGGTCAGCTCCAAGGACTTGAGCTGCCAGCGGTAGAGCGCGCACCCGGCCCACACGGTGCACACGGCACTAAGGCAGTACGCAGAGACAGGCGGAAACGCGACGTAAATGCCCATGGCGATCCACTCATTCGTGGGCAGCATCGCGAAGAGCGCAGACGCCGAGGCCTTCATCAGAGCCACGAGAGCAGCGAAGGCAGCGACAAAGACACCGACCACCAACAAGTTGTTGGCGATCCGACGAACCATCAGCTCGCCAAAGAGGCCACCAACCCACGTCAGCAAGCCAGACAGCAACGCACCGAGCAGCGGCATCATCAACCCCCGTTGATCGCGTCACGCACAAGCAAGATGCACGCGACAGCACTGACAAACACCCACACCCACGTAGCACCCGTGCGCGTCAAATCCAGCGTCGGACACAGATCGATGTCCACGGACTCGACCCCTGCACCCTTCGGAATCGCATACGCGAACGGTGCGCAGGCACCCTCAAGGGGTTTAACGATGTCACCGATCCCAAACTGATCGCCCTTCGCTCCACCGATGCTGTCCAACTTCGTTTTCAAGCGGTTGTCGGCATCGTCCATCTTGTCTTTAGCGACAGTGGGCTCTTTGTACGTAGGCGTACCGGTCTCATCGATCTTGCATGCAGCGGTATCCGCCAAGCCACACATCTTCACTTCGGGCTTTGCACCACCACCGCCACTAGGCGCTGTGTCACCACTGTCGGTATTCGTGTTCGTTGTGGTCGTGCCGTCTGGACACGTGCGCGTATTGGTGGCGGTTGTCTGATAGTTCAATGGCGACGAAGCGGCGGTCGCGCTGTTGTTAGAACGCGCCTGCACACGAACGCCCGTTGTGGTGGTGCACTGCTGCACAGTGCCGTCCGGCTTCGTATTGGTCGTTGTGCTGGTACTGACGTTGGGATCGCTGACCGTATCAGTGCCCTTCATTTGCGTCGGCTGACGCTGCGCATTTTGTTGAGCCTGCGCCTGCTCATCAGGGGACATCTGCTTCCAATAGTCAGCAACCCGATTGGGGTTCGCAGCCATTTGCGCGTTCCACGCAGCAGCGATATCCGGATACGTCATAGGCACAGGCGGCGTGCTGACGTTTGGATCAGGAACGCACTTGCTACCGGACTGAACGTAACCCGACACGCACGACCCGGTTGCGACGACACCGACACCACCCCATGACGGGTTCACGACAACACCATCCTGCGATACCGAAAACACACAACCGGCGCTCGCATCCGTGTACGACTGAAAGCCTTTGAAAGCAAACGTCGATCCGCTATTCGTGGAATTGAGCCTATCGGCATAGGCCTTACAAGCGGCGGAAGCGCTCGGATATGAACCACCGACGCCATCCTGCAAGCGCCAAATGAAGCCAGTGAAACCCTCATCGGACTGCGCGGGATTGGCCTGCCCCTTCTTACACCAACCCGTGCCGGACTCTAGGCAGCGCTGCACACCGCGCACGGCAAGATCGCCGATCATCAACGCGATCATTGCTGGCCCAGCCGAACGCGCAACAACGGCGGCTACATCCGCCATGCCGATCGAGGAAACCTCCATCGCCGCCACCGTGCCAATCTGCTTACCGCCATAGCCGATACGGGCAACAATGTCCCGACCAATTTGAACACTAGCCTCGGTGGCCGCGACAACACTGTCGAGCGTGGACGTTTCAACGTTCCAAGACGTGCGCCCAGCAGAACCACTGCGGACCGGAATGTTTGCGGCTTCGGCCGTCAACGACCAGCCACAAAGAAAAACGGCCAGCGCAAGAAGCACCAGCCGCAGGAGAGGCCCACCGCAGTCACCGCGCGCAGGGGCTTTCGTAAGAGTGACAGGCATAGAAGACCTCATACATCGGATCGAGCTTGGTGCCACAGCCCGCGAGGCAAAGCCCCGCGAGCAGGCCCACGAGAAGCTTAGGCAGCACCACGCAGCTTCTTCACCAGCTTGATACCGACGCCCACAATGACACCACCGATGGCGACACCGATCAGCTTCGGACCGTTCGTGGTGAACGCCGTCTTGACCTGCGTCACACCGTCATCGATGGCCGATGCGATGGCCGAGTTCAGATCGACGGTTTGCGCAGATGCGGGCAGCGCGGACATCGCAGCAACCGACGCAGCGGCAGTGATGGCCCAGTACTTGGCATTGGCTTTCTTCAGCAGATTTTTCATGTTTGCTTCCTTCAACTGTTTTCCCCGCCCTTGTTGATGCATCCGGCCCGGGCGGTGTTGAGCCAGATTCTTAAAACCTGCGCGCGCGAGACCTGTCGTTAAGGTCTTGGTAGCTGAACCACGCTAGACACTCCGTGGCTCCGCGTTGTGCTCCGCTTCGGGCACCCCCGTTCGGCGCTGAAAGTGGGCCCCGCCTTTCGCTACTGCATCCACCCCCGTTCAGCGCCGAAAGTGAGCCTCCCCCTTCGTTCCGCAGACGCGGCGCGCGGCGGAAGGCAGACGATGCGGGACGGCCCACGGGGCGTTGCCCCGTGGGGACTACGCTCCAGAGCGTGGACAACTCCGGCACTCACCTATGGACAACCTGTGCATCGGGGATGGACAACCAACCCACGTTGCCCACGCCCGCTACACAGGTTCCCCACAGGTTCGTCAACGCCGGTTTGCCCACCCCCATTCCGCTCCGCTCGCCACGAATTTCATTCATGACGACCGATCAGTGCATCGTCTGCCTTCCGCCGCGCGCCGCGTCTGCTCCACTACGGGACCTCCCGTTCGGCGCTGAAAGTGGGCCCCGTCTGCATCCGCTACAGGCACCCCCGTTCAGCGCCGAAAGTGGGCCCCACCCTTCACTACACACACCGCTACGCCCCTACGCGCCTACCGCTCTGAATACACGAATGCGCCATCCAACAGAAAAACGCGCGCGGTCACACAACCTCTTCAAAACGCGCCACGAAGCGCATCACAGCACCAGCACAGAGGCCGATAAAACCAGCCCCTAGAACCCACACATAAACCGTTGTCATCGAAGCCTCCCGACCACCATGCCCACCAGAAAGCCAACCGACGCGGCGCAAGCAATCACGACCTGCATCGTCTTGACAGCGGCATCACGGAGCTGCGTGAGCATGTCCAACTGCATCTGAGCACACGTGGTAGACGGGTCGCACTGCGCAGGGTCAGCGAGCGCAAGGCACGGCACGAGCGCTGCCAACAAGAGGAGTCCACTCACAACCCGTCGCGCGTTCATTCGAAACGCCCCACGCCGACCACAGGAACAACACGAGGCAGCCCGTTGTCATCCACGAAGAAAAATCCCACGCCATGCCTTGAACGAATGCACTCGCTGGCATGCGCATACGCAGCACCAGCAGGGCAATCCACACGCACAGCGTCACGAAATAGACCATCACGTCCGACATGCTCTTTCTCCAACTTCTTAGGAGCCAACATCGCTAGAACAAACGTGCCAGCCATCAACACGAACATGACCGCGTAGAACACATAGAGGCCCCAAGGACGGCGACGAGGCTGTACCTCGCGGTAATAGCCGCACAGCTCGCCTTCGCTGTTGTAGAGAATCATCACCACACCCCCATCAAGCCGCCGAGACCATGAAGCGACGCACGAGCCAGCGAGTTACTCCACACCACCGTCTCAACATCACCCCGCTCTACCGCCAAATCACGCCGCCACAGATCAAGCAGCAGCAACCCACGTTTCCTGTCTGCGTTTTTCACCATGGCGAAGCGAGGCCTCCAAGCTCAAACAACCGCACGCGAGCACGCTCCAAGCTCAGGGCGCGAATACGAGCCTCCGGAGCATTCTTGGAACTCATGCACGCCAGCAGAAACGCCCAACGCGCATGCTTCATCGCAAACGGCAACTGCATCGTCCTGTTGTCATGCGGATCAACCATCACGAACCCCGTTAACTGAACAAGCCCGGCGAACCGGGCTTTGGGTTAGGCCGTGGCAGCGGCTTTGGCCTGAGGACGACCGAGCGGCACCAGCGATGCAACACGGAAATCCAACATGCCCTTGCTGTCAGCGAACGGGGTCAACTCGATCAGGTATTCACCAGCAGGCGTACCAACGTACTGCTCCGGAAGATTCTTACGGGCAACGAAGGTCTCTTCGACCGTCTTGCCGTCCACCTCACGACCCGAGGTGATGATGAGCTGCGCTTGGTGACGCGTGCCCTTCTTGCCGTCGAACTCCCAGTCCGAGCTGTTGATGCAGATGAGTTGTGCCTTGTACTTGCTCATGTCGTTCTCCATTGCGTCGGCGCTGGGGCCGAACCGTGTTTCAAAGCCACTGCGGGCAAATTGAGGTATGGTTAACCAGCCAACCGGTCTTAGAACAGTTGGTCTAACCATGGACCGAATTATTAGCCCAACCGTTCTAACCTAGCAATTGGAGTTTTCTATGAGCTACTTGGAATTGATAGCGAAAGCGCTGCATGGACGATCTGTGAACCGAGCCGCCAAAGAACTCGGGATTCACCAGCGCAATCTGGACAGATATTCAAAAGCCGAGCGGCTTCCAGATTATGACGACGCTCTAATTCTAGCTCACGAAGCAGGAATTGACGACGCCGAAGCTTTTAAAATTTTGGCGGCTGAAGCAGCGGCCAGAAAACAGCAAAAAAAGGAAAAAATTTCCAAATCTTTTAAGCGGCTCATCGAAGCACTGAACCCGCGCCGGGACTGGCTCCCAGCGTGATTCGATGAGCTAAAGGTTCAGATTTGCATAACACAAATTACACGATGAATTGATGTTGGTGCCAATTAGAAATGTCGCATTTGAGCCAAATAGAAATGTCGCACCCAGTCGAGTCGACGAACCTAAAAATGCGTCGGGTCCAGGCGTAAAACTGTGTCGAAATGCTTTGTGAGGCACAGACTGATTTGTCGGCTCATTGTTACGTTCATCTGTGACGGGTTGATCGCCACCTTGCCTGGTGGTGAAGCGCTCAATCGCCTTCAATATCGGCGTTGGCATCGTTGCGCACGAAGCCCGTGTCATGAAGGACGAAGACATCATCCCCAATCGGACGATGGTCGACCTGCGTCACACGCCAGATAGCGGACGCCTTGGCGTCAGACCAGATCACCATCGGTAAATGTTCACGTGCGCTCCAACAGATCCGATTCAGGGTATTACCCTGCGACAGCACATACCAACGGCATGCCGACGCGGGTATCGGCGCTCCCGCAGGCGCGCTGGTTGGGGCAAGACGATACTCGCCGACCGGATGTCGCAGGCCGTGGGCCAAGTCGAACCAGTCGCTGAAGTGGCCAAGGCGAATCAAGTTATTGCGATCAATTCGCGTGGTGATTCGCTTCCGATAGTCCACCACCGTCATCTGGTACTCGAGCGGGTCGGCAGAATTCCGAACGACATACGTGTCAAGAACCTCATCCGTCTTGCGCCGTAGGCGCACTTGCCTGTCGCGCCAGACCTGCAGCACATGCACGCCATCGCTGCCTGTGAACTCGGCCCGATAGAACAGCGCTGCAGGCTCGTCACCGGACTGGAAGACCGATTCGAACGTCCCCGCCGGGCGACCGGCCGCAGCTGCCGGTGCCAATACCGAGCACAGCAGCGCCGCGCCTGCCGCCCAACCGCTTGCTTTACTGACGGACAGCCTTGGCATAGTCAAAGTATCGATAGGTTTTACCGTCAACGCTCAGATCCTTCACGGCCAGGTTGATGGTGTAGCTGCCCTGTGTCAGCGCAGCATCCTTTGTCGCTCCCGTCGGGTCGGTCGGCACCTCGAAGCTGAGCCCCGTTGCGGGTGACACCGGATTTACCGTCGACGCCTTGACGCTCGGTGCAGTCGGGCTTGCCGGATTGAGCAGCGCTTCGTTCAGGATGCGGCCATCAGCCTGCGGCATCGACAGGCCCAACAGATAAGCAACCGTCGGCGCCACGTCAACGTTGCCTGTGGGATTGGTCACAACGGTGCTGGAGCGGAAAGATGGGCCGCTCGCAATCAACGTGTTATGCACGTCTGTCGTACCGAAGCTACCGTGCATGCCACGCTGGCCGCCCGCGCTTTCGAACTCGATGCCGGGCATGCCCTTGATCGCGACCTGATCATCCCAGTTGAAGCTGACCACCACGTCAGGCTGACCATTGTTCTGCCGCTGCGCGTTTTCCAGATTGACCATGGACATGGGCAGCGTGCCAGGCAGCGCGCCATACCGGCTATCGACGAAGATCGCGCCATACTCTTCGCGTTGCTGCAGCACCTTCACAAGATTCTGTACTGTGGTCGGGTCATGGCTTGGCACATAGAAGTAATCGGACCCGCCGTTCGCGGCCACCACGATGCCATTGGCCGGGAGGTTGCCCGGGGCAGGCACCTTGAAACTGGCAACAGGCGTCGCCAGGCTCGCGCTGATCGCTTGGTACTTCGTATTGGCCGCGCCGCACAGCGAGCCGGTCGTATCCACCTTGACCGGCACGGTGGGCGTACCGTTTGCCTGCAGACCGTACATGGCAGAGGTTGTACAACCCGAGCCGTCGTACGCCTTGAAGCCCCGATAGGTGAGCAAGTCGGCCGAGCGAACGTCGCCGGAGAACGAGTAGCCCGTGGCAGATACCGCACCGATGGCAGCTGCATCCGTGCCGCTGGTTGCGCCATTGACTGGCGTGCCGCCGGGTGCCGTTCCCGAAGGCGTGATGGCGCGCAGTGGGTAAAGCGAAAGCGGGCCAGAAACACTGGAGTGGCCATGGTCCGAGACAACGATCAGGTTGGTACTTGTGTACAGGTTGTTCGCCTTCAGTGCACTGACCAGCTCGCCGAGACGTTGATCCTGTGAGCGCAAGCCGGCAATCGCATTCGCCGACCCCGGGCCATAGCCGTGCTCGACGTTATCGGGTGTGCGGAACCAGATGAGCGAAAGCATCGGCTGCTTCTTCGGCAGGATGTAGTTGGTGAACACCGACAACATGTATTTGTTGGCCGCATCTTCAGGGGCCCCCTGCGTGGTATCACTGCTATCGCGGGCTGCGACGGCGGTCACGCCACTCGCACTGTCATAGGCCGTTGTGTTGAAGGTGATGTAGCCGGCGCGCGCGGTTGGATCTCCGTTCGTCGCGGCCAGCGTGACAGCGTTGGACCCTGAGTATCCAAACTGCGTATTGAACGGCAATGCATAGCCGGCGCTCTGCAGTTCGGTGACAAGGCTACGCGGCTGTACCGTGTTCTCATCAAGGAAGTACCCACCCTGCCCCAGATCCTGGATAAACGCAGCTCCCGACTTGCCGACGGTCGCAGTCGTCAGGCCTGTAGCCTGGGCCGCAGCAAAGAGGCTCTTCACGAGAAGCAGCTGCCCCCCGTAGTAATTGTTCAGAGTGGTCAGGACTTGGTAGTCCTCGGTGAAGATCGGGTCGACATAGTCTGCCGATGCAGCCGCAGTTTTGGCGCCATTCGGCGTCCCGAGGTTGCCCGCGGGAATGCTGTTCGTCGCTCCCTGCGGCGGCGTCCAGAAGGTGTTGCCATAGAACCCGCTGGTCTTCGGGAACGCGCCCGTCGCAAAGGACGAGCCGTTCATCATCGTGAAGGTCGGGTACGTCGAATGGTTGTCGCTGAAGTTGACACCCGCCTGGCGTAATGCATACAGATTTGGTGTATCGGTTGCATTGACTGAGTCGGGGCGCAGCCCGTCCCAGACCATGACGATTGTTCGCGTTGGCTGGCTCTGCGCAGCAGAGGTGCCATTGCTCAATACTGAGTCGCCACCGCATGCGGCGACGAGAACGCTTCCAGCCAAGGCGGCTGCCAAGCCGTACATGTGTTTCATGTTCAATCCCCTGGAACCAACATTTAGTACTGGCACGGGAGACTAGATTTGATACATGACGGAACTGTGACGTCGCACAGAAGCTGGCGCGAAAGCAGTTGGCGTTGTCGAGTATGAGTTGGTTTCTGCGTGAAGGCGGCGCAAAGTCCAACATGGCCTTATGCGGATCCTGCTCGGAAATTGGAGCTACCCAGAAATGACGATCTCGAGCGCAGCGGCACATCCTCAAGGCATCGTCTGCGACCCAGTCGCTCGGAACAGCCCATCGCGACTCATGAAATACGACGCATAACGGCGTCCACGACATTCAGAGCCCGAGCAATCCCGCTAGGCATGCAACGTTCCGAGCAAGATACCGACGCATTCTCGACTCATCGACCAGCATTACCGCTCCCTGCTGGACAGTCCTCTGTTCGCAGTCGCCCCAGTGTATTAACGTAGACACGCAATGAGGAGGACTTGTGAAAAGGCTCTATAAATCATTAGCCCCCAGACATTATCGAAGCGGCGAAGCGGCAAAACTGGCTCGCATGTCGGCATCCACCTTGCGCATTTGGGAACGCAAATACGCTGTCGTCTCGCCGCCGAAAAGTGCATCGGGCCAGCGTCTCTACACAGAGGAAGACATAGAGCGCTTGCGCCTGATCAGAGGACTTGTCGATTGCGGCCACGCTATCGGTGCGGTTGCGGGTCTCAATGTGGAGTCTCTAAGGGCCCTGGTGCGATCGTCCGGAACCGTTCATGCGGCGAAGGGCGAGCCCATTTCGCTTCTGATGGTAGGGCCAGTGTCGATTGCTATCTCGAATTCGGCCTCAGACAGCATGCATGTTTGCGGACATCCCGGATCGCCGGAAGAAGCGTTTCGGGACGCGCGAGCAGGACTGAGGGCGGATGCGTTGCTTGCCGCCGTTCCTTCACTCACGGAGGACGCCATCCTACGGATTGTGGCGCTGGCCGAAGCGGCGCACGCGAAAGCGATCAGCGTGATCTTTACATCGGGCACACCCCGCGCAATTGAACGGGCGAGCCTCGGTGGCTTGCGTGTAGTGCCACAATCCGATGCTGAAGTCAGGCCGGAGTCGCTGATCGCAGAGCTGGTCGATTGGGCTACGGCCCTCCGCCAGGCAGACATTTTGAACGCTGACACGCGCTCGCGAGCGGCGCGTCGCTTCGACGACAAGGCGCTCGCTGCTTTCGCGGGGCTGACTTCAACGATCCAGTGCGAGTGCCCACGGCACTTGGCCGAACTCGTAATCCAACTCAGTGCGTTCCAACGTTACAGCGATGCGTGCTTGTCCCGCTCGCCTCGCGATGCGTTGCTGCATCGCCGTCTCGGTAACGTCGCGAATCGTGCGGTGCAGCTGCTTGAGACCGCCCTGGCTGAGGTCGTGCGTCACGAAGACCTGCTCAACAGTGCCAAGCGCTAACTCGCTCCGGCGTGCGACGCGATGGTGACCGTGATGCGGTTTGAGCGGAATTTAGTCAGGCCACGACCGTTGTGCCTTCTCTGTCCGGTTGGGAACATATCAGGAAGTGATGATGGGATTTGTATGGATTACTGGAGCTAGCGGCGCTGTGGGCTCCGCCCTGGCGCGTCGCTTGAACAGCTCAGGCATTCCGCTGGTACTCACAGCGCGAGACCAGAAGAGGCTAGAACAGCTCGCTGACGCGCTCCAGCCGGCCTCGGTTCTTGTCTGCCCGGCCGACGTCACAGACCGCAGTAGCGCTCAGCTTGCTATTGAAGCCGGTGTCACCCGATTCGGCGCACCGGCAGGCCTCGCACACTGCGTCGGATCGATCATCATCAAGCCGCTCCATTTGACTTCAGAGGACGATCTCAAGCAGGCGCTCGATGCGAATTTCTTTTCGGCGTGGAATGCGTTGCGCTTGTTTGTGCAACAAGCCGTTCACCACAAAGTGCACGCAAGCGCGGTCTTAATCGGCTCGGTTGCCGCCACTGCCGGCTTCCCGAATCACGAGGCAATTGCCAGCGCGAAGGCAGCCGTCGCGGCGCTTGCGCAGTCAGCAGCTGCAACGTATGCAGATCGCAATATCCGCGTGAACTGCATTCACCCGGGGCTGACCTCGTCAGCAATGTCATCTCGACTGACAAGTGCTCCAACAGTTGCGGAGCGGCTTGCAAAGGCAAATCCGCTGGGCAGGCTCGGACAAGGAGACGACACCGCGGCGCTTGCGGAATTCCTGCTCAGCCCTGCAGCATCCTGGATCACCGGCCAACAGATCGGCGTGGACGGTGGCCACGGGCGATTGGTCATACCACCGAAGCCATGAGTACGCATACGACAAGCGTACGCGGCTTGGCAGCCGTGCTCGGGATCAGCGGGCTCATACCGTTTATCGTGCTGGCCGGACTATGTCTGGGGGACACATCGAGCCGCGGTGAATACCAAAGCTGGCTGCTGGTGTACGCGACGTCCATTACGTCGTTCGTAGGTGCAGTGCACTGGGGTCTCGCCCTTCGCGCGGCAACCGCAACGCGCATGCACACCTTGCAGCTCGCCTGGAGCGTTGTTCCATCGCTCGCGGCATGGGCCGTGGCAGTCAGCAGCGAGCCGCCCGCCGCTCTTGTCAGGATGGCAATCGTGTTGGCCATCTGTTGGTTGACGGATGCAGGGTTTAAGCGTGGCGGAGCAATACCGGCCTGGTATTTTCGGTTACGCAGCGTACTGACCCTTGTAGCAACGGCGTCGCTAGCGCTTTCGGGTTTTGCAAGCGCGCGCTAAGCCCTGAGGGCCGTGCACTACGGGGATAGGATGTTGCGTCGAACTCAACAATCTCATCTGCTCAGGAATCTGTTCGAAGTCTGTTTGGAGGACCACGTGGCAATCGATTCAAAAAACGGAGCGGTCATCTACAGGAACATCGGTTTGGGCGACATCGCCCGCTACCGTTTGCCCTGGGCCGGTAAGGTGTCCATCTTGCACCGTGCCAGCGGTGCGCTGATGTTCCTTCTTCTTCCGTTCGTGCTGTACTTGTTCGAA
>NZ_JASATD010000065.1:0-10792 GCF_038440115.1 Ralstonia sp. OTU4908
CAGCCCCGGCAGGGGATGAAACAAGAGATGCACCAAAAGCAAAAAAACCCGCCCACCAAACAATAAAAGTCGCCCAAAAGTCCCCCAACCGCCTCTGCGGTTGCACCACCATCTACCCATTTCGAACCAAGGGGTTTCACTAGGTTGCACCTTCGAGACTCCCGGGCGTATGATCCGCCCGATTTGCCGGCCACAAGCCAGGCAATGGCAGCTCTGGATAGGAACCCACATGGCTACAACCACCCTCGGGGTCAAGCTGGACGATGCTTCGCGTGAACGCCTCAAGCGCGTTGCGCAGTCCATTGACCGCACGCCGCATTGGCTGATCAAGCAGGCGATCTTCACGTATCTGGATCAAGTGGAGCGGGGGCAGCTGCCAACTGACGCAAACGGCACGGCGGCGGATGGCCTCCCGTCCGCCGCCGCAGCCGTCTCGGACGTGCACGAGGGTGACGAGCCCGCGGTGCAACCGTTCCTCGAATTTGCGCAAAGCGTGCAACCGCAGTCGGTCCTGCGCGCTGCCATCACCGCCGCCTACCGTCGGCCGGAAACCGAAGCCATTCCGATGCTGCTGGAGCAGGCCCGCCTGCCGGGCGCGCTCGCCTCGGAAGCCAAGCAACTCGCACGAGACCTCGCCGGCAAGCTCCGCACGCAAAAGGTCGGCACCGGCCGCGAAGGTCTGGTGCAGGGTCTCATCCAGGAATTTTCGCTGTCGAGCCAAGAAGGCGTGGCGCTGATGTGCCTGGCCGAGGCGCTGCTGCGCATTCCCGACAAGGCCACGCGCGACGCGCTCATCCGCGACAAGATCAGCAACGGCAACTGGCATTCGCACCTGGGCCAGAGCCCGTCGCTGTTCGTGAACGCCGCCACCTGGGGCCTGCTGCTGACGGGCAAGCTGGTCGCCACGCATAACGAAGCCGGGCTGTCGAAGGCGCTCACGCGCATCATCGGCAAGAGCGGCGAGCCGCTGATCCGCAAGGGTGTGGATATGGCGATGCGCCTGATGGGCGAGCAGTTCGTCACCGGCGAAACCATCTCTGAAGCACTGGCCAACGCGCGCAAGTTCGAGGCCGAGGGCTTCCGCTATTCCTACGACATGCTCGGCGAGGCCGCGATGACGGAGGAAGACGCCCAGCGCTACCTCGCGTCGTACGAGCAGGCGATCCGCGCGATCGGGCAGGCCTCGGGCGGGCGCGGCATCTACGAAGGGCCGGGCATCTCGATCAAGCTGTCGGCGCTGCACCCGCGCTACAGCCGCGCGCAATACGACCGCACCATCAACGAGCTGTATCCGCGCGTGAAGGCGCTGGCGATGCTGGCCCGCGAATACGACATCGGCATCAATATCGACGCTGAAGAGGCCGACCGCCTGGAGCTGTCGCTCGACCTGCTGGAGCGCCTGTGCTTTGCGCCCGAGCTGGCTGGCTGGAATGGCATCGGCTTCGTGGTGCAGGGCTACCAGAAGCGCTGCCCGTTCGTGCTCGACTACATCATCGACCTGGCCCGTCGCAGCAAGCATCGCCTGATGATCCGCCTGGTGAAGGGCGCGTATTGGGACAGCGAGATCAAGCGCGCCCAGGTCGACGGCCTGGAGGGCTACCCCGTCTACACGCGCAAGGTCTACACCGACGTGTCGTATCTGGCCTGCGCGCGCAAGCTGCTGGCCGCGCCGGAAGCGATCTTCCCGCAGTTCGCCACGCACAATGCGCACACGCTCGCGGCCATTTACCACATGGCCGGCCAGAACTACTATCCCGGCCAATATGAATTCCAGTGCCTGCACGGCATGGGCGAGCCGCTGTACGAGCAGGTCGTCGGAAACAAGCCGGGCAAGCTGAACCGCCCGTGCCGCATCTACGCGCCGGTCGGTACGCACGAAACGCTGCTGGCCTACCTCGTGCGCCGTCTGCTGGAAAACGGCGCCAACACCTCGTTCGTGAACCGCATCGCGGACGAGTCGATTCCTCTGGACGACCTCGTCGCCGACCCGGTGGCGGTGGTGGAAAAGATGCACGCCGATGAAGGGACGCTCGGCCTGCCGCATCCGAAGATTCCGCTGCCGCGCGCCCTTTACGGTGACGTTCGCGCCAACTCGTCGGGCATCGACCTGGCGAACGAGCAGCGCCTGGCGTCGTTGTCGTCCGCCCTTCTTGCCGGCACCAGCACCGTCTGGTCGGCCGAGCCGACCATCGGCGATGCGCCTTACGTGGGGGGGCCATCGCAACTTCGGCAGCCGGTGCGCAATCCGTCGGACCTGCGTGACGTGGTCGGCCACGTGACCGAAGCCACCGAAGCCGATGTGGATGCCGCGTTGTCGGCCGCCACCGCTGCCGCCCCGATCTGGCAAGCCACGCCGCCCGAGGCACGGGCCGCACTGCTCGATCGCGCAGCAGACCTCATGGAAGGCGAGATGCAGCACCTGATGGGGCTGATCATTCGCGAGGCGGGCAAGACGCTGTCCAATGCGATTGCCGAAGTGCGCGAAGCCGTCGATTTCCTGCGCTATTACGCAGCGCAGGTGCGCGGCGGGTTCTCGAATGACACGCATCGCCCGCTGGGCCCGGTGGTCTGTATCAGCCCGTGGAACTTCCCGCTGGCAATCTTCACCGGCCAGGTGAGCGCTGCGCTGGCTGCAGGCAACCCGGTCCTCGCCAAGCCCGCTGAGCAGACCCCGCTGATCGCCGCCCAGGCTGTGCGCATCCTGCGCGAAGCCGGCGTGCCGGCCGGTGCCGTGCAACTGCTGCCGGGCCGCGGCGAGACCGTCGGCGCAGCGCTGGTGAAGGACGTGCGCACCAAGGGCGTGATGTTCACCGGCTCCACCGAAGTCGCGCGCATCCTGCAGCGCACGCTGGCCGGCCGCCTCGATGCCAACGGCGCGCCGATCCCGCTGATTGCCGAGACCGGTGGCCAGAACGCGATGATCGTCGATTCGTCCGCGCTGGCCGAGCAGGTGGTGGCCGATGTGCTGTCGTCCGCGTTTGATTCGGCGGGCCAGCGTTGCTCGGCGCTGCGTGTGCTGTGCCTGCAGGACGACGTTGCTGACCGCGTGCTCGCGATGCTCAAGGGCGGCATGGCCGAACTGGCGATGGGCAATCCGGATCGCCTGTCGGTGGATGTCGGCCCCGTGATCGACGCTGAAGCGCGCGACAACATCGTCGGCCACATCGAAGCGATGCGTGCCAAGGGCCGCCGCGTGCACCAGGCACCGGTGCCGGCTGCGTGCGCGCACGGTACCTTCGTGCCGCCGACGGTGATCGAACTCGACAGCCTGTCGGACCTGACGCGTGAGATCTTCGGTCCCGTGCTGCACGTGGTGCGCTGGAAGCGTTCGGCGGACAACACCGGTTTGACGAAGCTGATCGAGCAGATCAACGGTACGGGCTACGGGCTGACGCTGGGCATCCACACGCGTATCGACGAGACCATCGCGCACGTGGTGGACCGCGCGCACGTGGGCAACCTGTATGTGAACCGCAATATCGTCGGCGCCGTGGTGGGCGTGCAGCCGTTCGGTGGCGAGGGCCTGTCGGGTACGGGCCCGAAGGCCGGCGGCCCGCTGTATCTGCTGCGCCTGCTGTCGACGTGCCCGCAGGACGCCATGCGCACCGCGCTGCAACTGACCGCAGGCGCGGGTACGGAGGTCGATACCGATGCGCGCCGCGCGCTGCTGGCGCCGTTCGATGCGCTGACGGAATGGGCTCGCAAGCAATCGCCGGAACTGGCCTCGCTGTGCGAGCGCCTGGCTGCAGCCTCGGCCACGGGCGCCACCGCCACGCTGCCCGGCCCGACCGGCGAGCGCAACACCTACACGCTGTTGCCGCGCGAAGCCGTGCTGTGCGTGGCGGCCGATCCGGCGGATTGGCTGCGCCAGCTCGCCGCCATCCTGGCTGTCGGCAGCCTGGCCGTTGTGCAGGAAAACCCTGCCATCGAAGCAGTACTTCGGGGCTTGCCGGCGGCAGTACAATCGCGCGTCCGCGTGGTCGGCTCGACCGACGAAGCGGCGTTTGATGCGGTGCTGCATCACGGCGATTCGGACCATCTGCGCGCCATCTGCGAAGGACTGGCACGGCGTGCCGGCCCGATCGTGGGGGTGCAAGGCCTGCCGCATGGCGGGGAAGGGCTGGCGCTGGAGCGCCTGCTGATCGAGCGTTCGCTGTCGGTCAATACGGCCGCCGCGGGTGGCAACGCCAGCCTGATGACCATCGGCTGACGGGGAGCATGAGCAGGATTCGCGGTTCCATGCGCACGACGGGTGCGGATGGGATGCGAAGCGGGAGGAGGGCGACGGTGATCCCGTCGCGCTATTGATCCAAATTGCGTTTGAACTAGGAGACGCACAAATGAAATTGAAGCAACTGTGGGTGGCGGCAGCACTGTGCGCGCTGGCGGGTGGTGCAATGACGGCCGCATCGGCCCAGGAAGTCATCAAGCTGGGCTTTGCTGCCCCGATGTCGGGTCCGCAAGCGCAATACGGCACGGACATGAAGAACGGCGCGACCCTGGCCATCGAAGAGTTCAATGCCACGCACCCGAAGATCGCCGGCAAGGAAGTCAAGTTCCAGCTCATGGCAGAAGACGACCAGGCTGACCCGAAGACCGGTACGGCAGTCGCCCAGAAGCTGGTGGACAGCGGCATCAAGGGCATGCTCGGCCACTTCAATTCGGGTACCAGCATCCCGGCGTCGCGCGTGTACAACCAAGCCGGCATCGCGCAGATCGCCATGGCAACCGCGCCGGAATACACCAAGCAGGGCTACAAGACGACGTTCCGCATGATGACTTCCGACACCCAGCAGGGTTCGGTGGTCGGCACGTTCGCCGTCAAGAAGCTGGGCTACAAGAACATCGCCATCGTGGATGACCGCACGGCCTACGGCCAGGGTCTGGCCGACGAGTTCGAGAAGGCTGCCAAGGCCGCCGGCGCCACCATCGTGCGTCGCGAATTCACGAACGACAAGGCCAGCGACTTCAAGGCGATCCTCACGCAGATCAAGAGCAAGAACCCGGATGCCGTGTTCTACGGTGGCGCCGAAGGCCAATCGGCGCCGCTGCTCAAGCAGATGCGCGAGCTGGGCATGAAGTCCACGCTGATGTCGGGCGAAATGTCCAAGACCGACGACTTCATCAAGCTGGCCGGCCCGCAAGCCGCGGAAGGCATGGTGGCATCGCTGGCCGGTCTGCCGCTGGAGCAGATGCCGGGCGGCGCTGGCTACAAGGCCCGCTATGAGAAGCGTTTCGGCACGCCGGTGCAGACGTACTCGCCGTACGCCTACGACGGCGCGATGGCCCTGATGAAGGCGATGGTGGCTGCCGGTTCGTCCGACCCGGCCAAGTACCTGCCCATCCTGGCTGCCACGAACACGCAAGGCGTGACCGCGAAGCACTACGCCTATGACGACAAGGGCGACCTGAAGGATGGCGGCATCACCGTCTACAAGGTCACCGGCGGCAAGTGGACGCCGCTGGAGAGCGTCGGCGGCAAGTAATCCGACCGGCTCTCAGCCATTTGCAGTATGGAAACCGCCCTCCGGGGCGGTTTTTCTTTGCCGGCGGTCTCAGGTTCCAAACACAGAGTTGTCGCTTTTTGTGTCGAAAATCACCGATCTATTATTAAATATCGTGTAACGCGGCTCTAACGCGTGTCAGTGCTTGGCTGACTTTCCCGGATGGGGGCTTCGGGTACCATGTCGCCCATGACAGGACTTCACGATCTCTTCCCTTCGTGGCCGCCCGCTCCCGGCGGCCTTTTCTGGATCGGGCTGGCGCTGGTTGGTGCGGCGTTGTGCGGCGAGTTTGCGCGCGCGGCGCTCAAGCTGCCGCGCATCGTCGGCTACGCGGTGGCGGGCTTGGTGGCCGGCGTGCTCGGCCGCCCGCTCATCGACGCCGACATGCTAGAGCAGACCCACATCCTGATCGAGATGGCGCTGGCGTTGGCGCTGTTCGAGCTGGGGCACCGCTTGTCGTTCGAGTGGCTGCGCGCCAATCGTTGGCTGTTGCTCACAAGCGGCTTTGAAAGCCTGCTGACCTGGGGCCTGGTCACCTGGGTACTGCAGCTGTTTGGCGTGGCGACACCGGTGGCAGTCGCCGCCGGCGCCATCGCGGTGGCCACGTCCCCCACGGTGCTCCTGCAACTCAAGAACGAACTGCGAGCAGAAGGCCAGGTGACGGAGCGCTTGCTCTCGCTGGGCGCGCTCAACAGCATCTACGCGAGCGTGCTGGTGCCCCTCACCGCCGGCTGGCTGCATAGCGAGTACGGCCACTGGGCTGCGGCGCTGATCCACCCGCTCTACCTGCTGGCAGGTTCCGTGCTTCTTGCCTGGGTGGTCGGCAAGGCGGGCCATGCGCTGTATCACCGTATGGCGGGTGACGATCACTACGCGTTCCTGGTGCTGGTGGGCCTGGTGTTGTTTGCGCTAGCGATGGCCAAGCTGCTCAAGCTGTCGGTACCGCTCACGCTGCTGCTCGCAGGCGTCGTGTTCAAGCACCAGGACGATCACCCGCGCGTGTGGCCCTCGCACTTCGGCAGCGCGGGCAGCATCCTGATTGTGGTGATGATCGTGTCGCTCGGCTTGCCGCTCAAGGCGTCGGACTGGGTCATCGGTGGTGTGGCGGCGGTGGCGCTGGTGCTCTCGCGCTTCATTGCCAAGCTGGCGGCCACGACGGCGCTCGGCTCGTTCTCGGGGCTGTCGATGCGGCAGAGCGTTGCGCTAGGCCTGGCGCTTGGCCCCATGTCGGGACTGTCCTGGCTGCTGATGCACGACACGGCAGCGCTGTACCCGCAGACCGGGGGGCCGCTGGTGGCCATCATCCTGTGCACGCTGGCGATCCAGCAGATTGCTGCGCCGATCCTGACTGCACGATCCCTGCGCTGGGCGGGCGAGGTGCGGCAAGACAACGAACATCGCTAAGAGGCCTCCATGTCCCTCGAACCTTTCTCGAAATCCGAGGCGCTTACGTTTGGCGTCGAACTGGAACTGCAGCTCGTCAATCGCCATGATTACGACCTCGCCTCGGCGTCGCCAGACTTGCTGCGCATGCTCAAGGGCAAGGAATACCCCGGCGACATCAAGCCGGAGATCACTGATTCGATGATCGAGATCTCCACGGGCATCTGCCACAGCCACGACGAGGCGCTCTGGCAGTTGCGCGAGATGCGCGACCGCATGGCCGAAGCCGCCACTGCGCTGAACATCGGCATTTGCGGCGGAGGCACCCACCCGTTCCAGGAGTGGAGCCAGCGCCAGATTTCACAATCCCCGCGCTATCAGTACATCTCGGATCTGTACGGTTATCTCGCCAAGCAGTTCACGGTATTCGGTCAGCACGTGCACCTGGGCTGCCCGAATCCCGACGATGCGCTGTACCTGCTGCACGCCATGTCGCGCTACGTGCCGCACTTCATTGCGCTGGCATCGTCGTCGCCGTTCGTGCAAGGCGTGGATACCGGGTTCGCTTCAGCGCGCATGAATTCGGTCAGCGCCTTCCCGATGTCGGGCCGCGCGCCGTTCGTGCTGACGTGGGACGCCTTCATCGCGTACTTCGACAAGATGCACGCCACCGGCGTGATCGAAAGCATGAAGGACTTCTACTGGGACATCCGCCCCAAGCCCGAATTCGGCACGATCGAAGTCCGCGTGATGGACACCCCGCTGACCGTCGAACGCGCCGCCGCCATCGCCGCGTATATCCAGGCGCTGGGGCGCTGGCTGCTGCTCGATCGCCCGTTCATGCCCGTGGAAGACGATTACCTCGTCTACACCTTCAACCGCTTCCAGGCATGCCGGTTTGGGCTGGCGGGCGAATACGTCGACCCGGCCACGGGCAACCGCGGCGCGCTCGCCGATCACATCCTGGAAACAAGCAAGCTGCTGTCGGCGCATGCCGAGGCGCTGTCGTCCGAAGGTGCGCTGGATATGGTGCGGGAGGTGGTTGAGGCGCGCGACGCCGATGCCGAATGGATCCGCGCGGCGCAACGTGAAACCCGCAACCTGCACGAGACCGTGCGACGCGGTTGCGGGCGCTGGACACAGGCGGCAACGCAGCCCGCCTGACGCATCATCGAAGAACGGTCAGTCGCTTCGGACCGTTCCCGGCGCTTCCAGCCAGCGCTGCATGAACACGAGGTCGAGCCACTGACCGTGCTTGATGGCGGCCTCGGGCATGCGGCCCACTTCCTTGAAGCCGAGCTTTTCATGCAGGCGAATCGAGCCCGCATTGCCACCGTCGATGGCGCCCACCATCAGGTGCTTGCCCAGGGCAGCGGCACGTTCGCACAGCGCCTCGACCAGCCGACTGCCCAGCCCCTGGCCACGCCAGTCGCGGTGTATGTGCACCGAGTGCTCGACGGTGGTGCGAAAGCCCGGGTGGGGCCGGAAATCCCCAAACGATGCAACGCCTGCCACCTGCCTATCATCGTCGGCGACCAGCACCGGATAACCCTGCGTGGCACGCAAGGCTAGCCACGCGGTGCGGTCTTCCAGCGTGACGGGTGTTTCGGTGTAGATCGCGTTGGAGTTGGCGATCACGTCGTTGTAGATGGCGAGGATGGCCGGAAGGTCGGCCTGCGTTGCGTCGCGGAGCAGCATGTTGCGTGATGGGGTCAATGAGTCGGACGCACCGCCAGTACGCGGCGCGCGAAGGCCCAGCATACCAAGGCGAAGACGATCAGCCCAAGCCATTGCGCCGTGCCTTCAAACGACGCCCCCACGATGGCCAGCGGCGCATCCTTGCCCGTGCTGCCGATCACTGCCGCCATCAGCACACCCACCAGACTTTCGCCCACGATCAGGCCCGACGCCAGTAGCACGCCGTGGCGGTTCGGCACCTCGGCATAGCGCTCGTACGGCACGCCGGCCGCCTGCGCGCGCTTGGCAAGAATCTTTTCGATGATCCACGCCAGCACCGCACCGGCCACCAGCACCGTGCTGACCGTCGGCGGCAGATAGATGCCGATGCCCACTGCCAGGACCGGCAGCCGCGCAACGCCGCCGCGTTGCTTGAGCGCCCAGTCGACGGCGATCAGCAGCACGCCGATGACGATGCCTGCAATCACCATGTTCCACTGCAGCTGGTGCGTGAAGATGCCGGTGGCGATGGCTGTCATGAGCGTCGCCTGCGGAGCCGACAGCGCCTGCGCCGCATCCATGCCGGCACGTGGCAGCGCACCCGGAAAGCCATACGCGTTATACAGCAGCTCCAGCACCGGCGAGATGACCGCGGCACCCGCCACGCAGCCGATCAGCAGCGCCACCTGCTGGCGCCACGGCGTGGCCCCGACCAGCCAGCCGGTCTTCAGATCCTGCAGGTTATCGTTGGAGATGGTCGCCACGGCCACCACGGCCGACGTTGTTAAGATCGCCAGCGCAATGCCCAGCTTGCTCGCTTCGGGCGAGCCCACGATGCCGTTGTCCGCGCCGATGGCCAACAGCAGCAGCGACACCAAGGTGATGGCGATGATGCCGATGCCCGAAATCGGGCTCGACGACGAACCGATCAGCCCGGCCATGTAGCCGCACGCCGCCGCCACCAGAAAGCCGAACACCACCGCAAAAATCACCGCGAACGTGATCAGCGTCCAGCGCGAGCCGGCCGACAGCATGGTCGGCGCCAGAAATGCGGCGAAGGTGATCACCAGTACCACGACCATCGCAAGCGTGACCAGCAGAATCCAGCGCGGCGCCATGTCCTGCTCGGTGCGCAGCGCGCCATCAGCCTTCGGGCGCAGGCTGCCAAACGAGCGCTTCACGCCGTGCACCACCGGGCCGATCAGCGTGCCCAGCGTCCACACGGCCGCCACCGCAATCACGCCAGCGCCGATAAAACGGACCTGCGTGCGCCACACATCCGTGCCAAAAGCCGAGAGCGCCTTGCCCGCCGGCATCGGCGTGATGGACGTCAGATACGGCACGGCGATGCCCCAGGCGATCACCAGGCCCACCAGCATGGCCAGCCCCGCCACCAGGCCGATCAGATAGCCCGCGCCCAGCAGCGCAGTCGAAAAACCCATGGGCAAGCGCACCACCGCGGCGCCCGCAGCGAACCACCAGCTCGCACCTTCTCCGAGCAAGCGCAGGCCGCTGGTGGCAAACGCCACGATGGCCGCGACGATGCCACCCGCTGCCAGATCGCGCATGCCGGTGGCGGCGGGAACAGCGTCGTCATCGGCAGCGGCTTCACCGTCCGCTGGCTCGCCACTGCCCACGCGCAGAATTTCTGCCGCCGCCACGCCTTCGGGATAGGGCAGGTCGCTTTGCACCACCATCGCGTGGCGCAGCGGAATCGTGAACACCACGCCGAGCATGCCGCCCGCCATGCAGACTCCAAACGTTTGCCAAAATGGGAAGCCTTGCCAGTGCCCGATCATCACCAGCCCGGGCAGAATGAAGATGATCGAAGACAGCGTCCCGGCCGCAGACGCCTGCGTCTGCACCATGTTGTTCTCAAGGATGTTCGTGCCGCCGAGCATGCGCAGCACTGCCATCGAAATGACCGCTGCCGGAATTGCCGATGAGAACGTCAGGCCGACTTTCAGGCCCAGGTAGACGTTTGAAGCGGTAAAGATCACGGTGATGATCGCGCCGAGGATCATGCCGCGCAGCGTCAGCTCAGGCAGGGTCGCTGCCGGAAGGTGCTTGGGAGGATGGAGGGATTGCATCCTGCGGGTCTCCAAAGAAGGTTCTTGTGGCGCGGATTATAGAAGTGGACGGGGGCGGTGGCGCGGTGGATTTTTTTGGGGTGTCCTCTAGATTTTTTGTTTTTGGTGCATCCCTTGTTTCATCCCCTGCCGGGGCTG
>NZ_JASATD010000066.1:0-10680 GCF_038440115.1 Ralstonia sp. OTU4908
TGAAAGGGGGGCGGACCACCAACGCAAAAACCAAAACCCAAACCAAATATCAACACTCCACAATATTCACCGCCAACCCCCCGCGGGCGGTCTCCTTGTACTTCGTCTTCATATCCGCCCCCGTCTCGCGCATCGTCTTGATCACGGAGTCCAGCGAAACATAATGCGTGCCGTCCCCACGCAACGCCATGCGCGCCGCATTCACCGCCTTCACCGACGCCATCGCATTGCGCTCAATACACGGAATCTGCACCAGCCCGCCGACCGGGTCGCATGTCAGCCCCAGGTTGTGCTCCATGCCAATCTCAGCAGCGTTTTCCACCTGCGCGGGCGAGCCGCCGAGCACCGCAGCGAGTGCGCCCGCCGCCATTGAACACGCCACACCGACTTCGCCCTGGCAGCCCACTTCCGCGCCCGAGATCGACGCATTCATCTTGTAAAGCATGCCGATCGCGCCAGCAGTGAGCAGGAAGTCCACCACGCCGTTGTCCTTCGCGCCGGGCACGAAGCGGTCGTAGTAATGCATCACGGCCGGGATGATCCCGGCTGCGCCGTTGGTCGGCGCCGTGACGACGCGCCCGCCTGCGGCGTTCTCTTCGTTCACGGCAATCGCATACAGGTTCACCCAGTCGATCACCGACAGAGGGTCGGACAGCGTGCGTTCTGCCTGCACCGTGAGCCGCGAATACAACTCGGCCGCGCGGCGGCGCACATGGAAGGGGCCCGGCAGTTCACCTTCCGTGCGGCAGCCGCGCGCGACGCACGCCTGCATCACGTGCCAGATGTTGAGCAGGCCGGCTCGCACTTCGGCTTCGCTGCGCCATGTCAGTTCGTTTTCGAGCATCAGCCGGGCGATGGATTTGCCCGTCGATTCGCACATCGCCAGCAGTTCTTTGCCGCTGCGGAACGGATGCGGCAATTGGTCATGTGCGGCCAGCACCTGCGTGTTCGGTGCGCCAGCGGTGACGACAAAGCCGCCGCCGACCGACAGATAGCGCGCTTCGCGCAGGCGCTCGCTTGCTGCATCGAAGGCGTGGAACTTCATGCCGTTCGGATGCTCGGCCATCGCCTCGCGGCGGTAGAAGGCGATGTGCTCCTTCTCGGTAAAGCGCACCGCGTGACGGCCCAGCAGCGACAGCGACTGTGAGGCGCGCAGCGCCGCGAGCTTGGCGTCGATGGTGTCTGGGTCGATCGTGTCCGGCGCCTCGCCCATCAGGCCGAGGATGACGCCGCGATCGGTGCCGTGGCCCTTGCCGGTGGCGCCGAGCGAGCCGTACAGCTCCACGCGCACGCTGGCGACTTGCGGCATCAGCCCATCGGCTTCGAGGCCCGAGGCGAACATCAGCGCGGCGCGCATCGGCCCGACGGTGTGCGAGCTGGACGGGCCGATGCCGATCTTGAAGAGGTCGAAAACAGAAACAGCCATGGGGTAAGGCTCCGGGGGCGTTAAAGGGGGCAAGCGGCTTGTGGCCACGTGCGCCAGGTTGTTGTGTACGGCGCTGTCAGGTCAACGCCTCGCCAGTCAACGGGCTGCGCACAGCGCCAGCCAGTCGGGCGCGCTCGCGGCGAGCCGTTCGGCCAGCGTGCGGTATTTCGGGTCCAGTCGCGCAGCCTGCCAATACAGTGTTCCGGCGCTTTTCGGCTCCCACATGCCGGAGAAGCCGGGCAGGCCCGCATCGGCTCGCTTCCTGTCGAAGGCAACGTGCGAGCGGACGTATTCCTCGTGCGTACGGCTGCCGTCGGCATACGGCACGAGCCAATCCACGGCGGCGGCGAGCGTGGCGCCGTTGGCTGCGCGTTCATGTAGCCACTGCTGGCCGAAAGGCTGCACGGCAATCGCGGCCATCGTCAGCGGCTCGAGGTCGTAGACGACGTAGTGGAGTGCGTCGCGGTCCTCAAAGTCTTCTACCGACCCGTCCGGACGCACGTTATTGGCGAGCTGTTGCAGGAACAGGCGATGCACCTGCGCGACCAGCGCCTGATCGCCCAGCGCGGCGGCCGACAATGCCATCAGCTTGACGCGGTGGCTCTGCCAATTATTTACCCACGTGTTGGACAGCGGCTGGCGCGCCGACTCGGTGCGGGCGATATAGCCCTCGGCCAGCGTGCGCAGGAAGCGTTGCGTCTCTGCGCGTGTGCCGGGCGTCAAGCCGTCGCGCGCCAGCGTGTACGCCTGGATCAGCGCATCGAACTTTGTCTCGTCGATCGGGTTGAAGCTCGGTACATACGTGCCGACCCAGGCGTGCAGAAAGATGTCGACCTGCTCGGCGAACCGCGTGTCGCCGGTGAGGCGCCATGCCATTGCTGCGTCGCGCATGACCGGAAAGTCACGCGCGGCCGCTACCGATTCGTCGTAGATGCCCTGGTGCGGCAGCGTGCCTTCGGTATGCAGGCGGGGCAGTGGGTGCGGTGTCTGCTCGAGATGCTGAGTAGCGCGGGCGATCAGCTTTCCTGCAGCAGGTTCGCCGGACACCGCAGGCGAAACGCTGCACCAATCGCGAGCCGGCCCGGTCGGGTTGTGCGCGCCGGCGTATACCGATGCCGCAGCCCCCGCCTGTATCGGCGAGCACGCGCCGCATACCGCGACAGCGGCAGCACACGCAAGCAGACGGAAGAGCGGGGCAGGTTGAAGCATCGGCATGGCAGGGTCTCGTCGCTCGGGTGAACTGTCGTCACCATAAACGGCGAGGCACGCTGAAAACAGCGGTTGTGAGAGCAGGTTACAGGGATTGCGCCACGTTACATGTGACACGGCGGCGGAGCATGCCGCCCCGCCGCCGCGTTCATCTCACTTCGAGGGGCATCAATCCTGCGCGTACTCGCTCATCGGTACGCAGGCGCAGAACAGGTTGCGGTCGCCGTAGACGTTGTCGGCGCGGCCGACCGGCGGCCAGTACTTGCGCGCGCGCAGCGATGCGACCGGGTAGGCGGCCTGCTCACGCGTGTACTTGTGCGACCAGTCATCGGCCATCACCACGGCTGCGGTGTGCGGTGCGTGCTTGAGCGGATTGTCTTCGCGGTCGAATTCGCCCGAGATCACCTTGTCGACTTCGCCACGGATGGCGATCATCGCGTCGATGAAGCGGTCCAGTTCCACCTTGGGCTCGCTTTCGGTCGGCTCGATCATCAGCGTGCCCGGCACCGGGAAGCTCATCGTCGGCGCGTGGAAGCCGAAGTCCATCAGGCGCTTGGCGATGTCTTCGTTGCTGATGCCAGATTCCTTCTGCAGCGGGCGGATGTCGAGAATGCACTCGTGCGCCACCAGGCCGTGCGCGCCCGTGTAGAGCACCGGGTAGTACGGCGCGAGACGCTTGGCCACGTAGTTGGCCGACAGGATGGCCGTCTCGGTGGCGGCCGTCAGGCCCGCCGCGCCCATCATCGCGATGTACATCCACGAGATCGGCAGGATCGACGCCGAGCCGAAGGCTGCGGCCGACACGTTGCCGATGTTCTGGCTCGCGTCTTCCCCCGAAGCTGCGCGCCCCGGAAGGAACGGCGCGAGGTGCGCGCCCACGGCCACCGGACCGACGCCCGGGCCGCCGCCGCCATGCGGAATGCAGAACGTCTTGTGCAGGTTCAGGTGCGAGACGTCGCCGCCGAAGTGGCCCGGCGCGGCCGTGCCGACCATGGCGTTCATGTTCGCGCCGTCCACGTAGACCTGACCGCCGTGGCTGTGCACGATCTCGCAGACGCGCTTCACGCCTTCCTCGAACACGCCGTGCGTGGACGGGTAGGTGATCATGATCGCCGCGAGGTTCTTGCTGTGCTCGGCGGCTTTCTTCTCCAGATCGGGCAGATCGACGTTGCCGCGCTCATCGCACGCCACGACAACGACCTGCATGCCGGCCATCTGCGCCGATGCCGGGTTCGTGCCGTGCGCCGACGACGGGATCAGGCACACATTGCGGTGCGCTTCGCCACGGCTGGCGTGGTAGGCGTGAATGATCAGCAGACCGGCGTATTCGCCCTGCGAGCCGGCATTCGGCTGCAGGCTCACGGCGGCGTAGCCGGTGGCGGCGCACAGCATCTGCTCGAGCTGGTCGATCATCTCGCGGTAGCCGACGGTCTGGTCGGCCGGCGCGAACGGGTGGATGTTCGAGAACTCGGGCCACGTCACCGGCAGCATTTCTGCGGTGGCATTGAGCTTCATGGTGCACGAGCCCAGCGGGATCATCGTGCGGTCGAGCGCGAGGTCCTTGTCGGCCAGGCTGCGCAGGTAGCGCAGCATTTCGTGCTCGGAATGGTGCGCGTTGAACACCGGGTGCGTCAGGTACGCGCTCTGGCGGATGAGCGAGGCCGGATACGCATCGGTGACGCCCGCTTCGGTCTGGTCGAAGTCCGGTGCGGCGGCGTGGGCGGCATGCGCGAAGACTTCCCACAGCGCCACGACATCGGCGCGCGTGACGGTCTCGTCCAGCGAGATGCCCAGTCGCGCATCGTCGATCTGGCGCAGGTTGATACCGTGCGCCTGTGCTGCGATGTGCAGGTTCGCGGTGCGCGGGCCGGTGGCGACGGTCAGCGTGTCGAAGAAGGCGTCGGCTTCCAGCGTGTAGCCGATCGCGCGCAGGCCGGCGGCCAGCGTGGCGGTCAGGCGGTGCACGCGCTGGGCGATGCGCTTCAGACCTTGCGGGCCGTGGTAGACGGCGTACATCGACGCCATCACGCCCAGCAGCACCTGCGCGGTACAGATGTTCGAGGTGGCCTTCTCGCGGCGGATGTGCTGCTCGCGCGTCTGCAGCGCGAGGCGGTAGGCCGGGTTGCCTTGCGCATCGATCGTCACGCCGACCAGTCGGCCGGGCATCGAGCGCTTGAACGCATCGCGCACGGCCATGTAACCGGCGTGCGGGCCGCCGAAACCGAACGGCACGCCAAAACGCTGCGTGTTGCCGATCACGACGTCGGCGCCCCATTCGCCCGGCGCGGCCAGCAGCGTGAGTGCCAGCAGATCGGCGGCGGCCACGACCAGACCGCCGGCGGCGTGCACGGCATCGGTCAGGGCCTGGTACGTCGCCAGATCGCCCAGCAGCGCACCGTTGGCGCCCGGGTATTGCAGCAGCACGCCGAACGCGTCGTGCTTGGCCGCGTCGGCCGCCGGGCCGGTCACCACTTGCACGCCGATCGGCTCGGCGCGCGTGCGCACGACTTCCAGCGTTTGCGGCAGCACGTCGTCGGCCACGAAGAACACGGTCGACTTCGACTTGCCGATGCGCTGCAGCAGCGTCATGGCTTCTGCAGCGGCGGTCGCTTCGTCCAGCATCGACGCATTGGCGATGTCCATCGCCGTCAGGTCGATCACCATCTGCTGGAAATTCAGCATCGCCTCCAGGCGGCCCTGCGAGATTTCCGGCTGATACGGCGTGTAGGCCGTGTACCAGGCGGGGTTCTCGAGGATGTTGCGCAGGATGACGCCCGGCGTATGCGTGCCGTAGTAGCCCTGGCCGATCAGGCTCTTGACCACGCGGTTCTGCCCGGCGATGCCGCGCAGCTTGGCCAGCGCCGCTTCTTCGGTCAGCGGCTGCGTGAATTCGCCCAGCGGCATGCCGTCCTGGCGGCGGATGGCCGGCGGAATCACGGCGTCGATCAGCGCGGCGCGGCTGGGGTAGCCCAGCGTGGCCAGCATGGCGGTCTGCTCGTCGGCAGACGGGCCGATGTGGCGGTGCGAGAAGGCGTCGCGCGCCTCCAGGTCAGCCAACGTCGGGCGTTCGGCGGCAAGCGCCGAGGAAGCGGGGTGCGGAGCGTTCATGGCAAGGGCTCGAAATTCAGGCGATGCAAGCAATGGCCTATGCGCTGCGCAGGTCAGGGCGCGCGCACCGGCCGGAGGACCGGCTTAGCCGATCTTGGCTTCGTAATCAGCAGCCGACATCAGGGCGTTCACGTCGTCGGCGTTGGTCGGCTTGATCTTGAACAGCCAGGCCTCGTAGGCGCCTGCGTTCACGGATTCCGGCGCGCCGGCGGCATCTGCGTTGTTGGCGACGATCTCGCCGGCCACCGGGGCGAAGATGTCGGAAGCGGCCTTGACCGACTCCACCACGGCAATCGCTTCGTCCTTGGAGACGGCGCGGCCGGCTTCCGGCAGCTCCAGGAAGACGATGTCGCCGAGCTGTTCCTGCGCGAAGTCGGTAATGCCGATGGTCAGCGTGCCGTCGGCTTCAACGCGGATCCACTCGTCGTGTTCGGTGTACTTCAGATCGGCGGGGACGTTGCTCATGAAAAGGTTCTCCGGAAAATGGGTATTGGGGGATGCAGATTCGGTGTTCAGCTGACCAGCGCCTTGCCATTGCGCACGAACGGCAGTTTAACCACAGTCGCGGTCAACTTGCGGTCGCGAATTTCGACCTGTACGTCGGTGCCAATGGTCACGTCCTTGGGCAGGCGCGCCAGTGCGATGGAGAGCGACAGGCTCGGGCTGAACGTGCCGCTGGTGATCTCGCCGTCACCGGCGGCGGTGATGACTTTCTGGTGGGCGCGCAGCACGCCGCCCTTGTCGCGCAGGATCAGGCCGACGAACTGTTCGCGTTGGCCGCCAGCCTGCAGCGCGGCCTTGCCTGTGAAGTCGCGTTCGCTTTGCAGGTCGACCGTCCAAGCGAGGCCGGCGTCGAGCGGCGAAACGTGCTCGTCCATATCCTGGCCGTAGAGGTTCATGCCGGCCTCCAGGCGCAGCGTGTCGCGCGCGCCCAGGCCTGCCGGGCGCACGCCGGCCTGCAGCAGGCGTTCCCACACGCCTGCGATCTGCGCGGCCGGCACGACCAGTTCGAAACCGTCCTCACCGGTGTAGCCGGTGCGTGCCACCATGATCTCGCCCACGTTTTCCACGGTGACAAAGCCCGCGTTGAAGGGCTTGAGCGCCTCGCCCACGGCCTGCGTGCCGGGCAGCGCGGCGTAGGTCTTGGCGCGCGCATTCGGGCCTTGCACGGCCAGAATGCCCAGCGGCTCGGCGCCCGCGTTGTTGTCGGAGCGGCGCGGCGTGATGGTCACGTCGGTGCCGGCGGCCGCGTTCTGCGCGACGATCCATTCCAGGTCCGTCGGTGCGGTGCCGGCGTTGACGACCAGGCGGAACCAGTCTTCGCGGAAGAAGTAGACGATCAGGTCGTCGATCACTCCGCCCTTGGGGTTCAGCATGCAACTGTAGAGCGCCTTGCCGGGGGTCTGCAGCTTGTCGACGTTGTTGGCGAGCAGCCCTCGCAGGAAGTCGCGCACACGCGCACCGGTGAGGTCGACCACGCACATGTGCGAGACGTCGAAGACGCCGGCGTCCTGGCGCACGGCGTGATGTTCTTCGATCTGGGAGCCGTAGTTGACGGGCATGTCCCAGCCGCCAAAGTCGACCATGCGGGCGCCCAGCGAGCGGTGGATGGCATTGAGCGGCGTGTGTTGGAGCGTCATGGAATCTCTCGGCAGAGGCGCCGCCACTGTGGCCGGGCGCGGCGCGTTATTCGGGACCAGAAAAACAAAAAGGCCACCCGCGCAGCCTGATGCCTCATGGTGACGCCATGAAGATCAACAAGCTGCGCAGATGGCCCCTCTGTCCTTGGTACCTGAGAGATTGCGAAGCGGGGCGCATAGCGGTGCGCGCCGTTCGTGAGCCCCTTCGGTGGGCGCCCGCAGTGGTCGTGCGGCGCCAGCTCTCCAGAGTGCGGTCGGACGCATGTCCGCCGATCCGCCCGGTCCTGGATGCCTGAGAGTTTTCGGGTGCTACCCCTTCGGCGGCGCCTTGCCGTGTATGGCCGGCACGCTCTCCCGGATGGATGGGCGGAATTTACGGAAGGGGGATGGGATTGTCAATCAGGACAAATCGATGGCGAATTTTGGCGGCCACACAGCCAAAAACGGCCACACCCTCGGGGCGCTGGCGGGGCCGCCAACCCAAAGCGTGTGGCCGGAGTGCGGGTGTTGGCTAGTCGCGCTTTGACTTACTTGCCGATTTGGCGACTGACCTGGTTTTCCTGCTGGTTCAGCGTGCGCTGTTCCTGCTTGGTGATGTGCCCACCGTTTTGCGAGGCCATGTCGCGCTCTTCCTGGCGAATCTGGCGGTCTTCCTTGTGCAGCTGGCGCGCCTGGCCCCTGGTGATTTCGCCTTCCTTCACCTCGTTGTGGATGCGCTTGTTCTGGTTGGCGAGGCGGTGGTTGACCTCGGCGCGGCGCGGGTGGTTCTTTTGCCATTGCGTCTGGGCGAAGGCGCCGGTGGTGGCGGACAGGGCGACGGCGGTTACAGCCAGGATCTTGACGATGCGGTTCATGGTTTCTTCCTCCGGTGGGCGGCTGACCGATTCAGCCGCTGTCCTGTCCATAACGGCACGTTTTGGCTCCGGGCTGACCGTCATCGTGTAACGGGGCGTAAGCGGTGTAACGGCCGGAAGCAAAGCGAGGGGCGCAAACGCGTGCGGTGCGGTATTGGCACCTCCGACGGCGCCCCGGCAAACGGCTTTTCATCGGCTCAATCGATGCAAAGGCGCCGTGCTACCATCGTCGTCCGCTGTCGTTCCCGCCTGCTTTTTCTTCCGCCTGTTCCCATGTCTTCCGGTCTCGTCCACGGGCTCAATGCTGCCCAATCCGAAGGTGTGCATTACCTCGACGGCCCATGCCTGGTGCTGGCCGGGGCGGGCTCGGGCAAGACGCGCGTGATCACGCAAAAGATCGCGCACCTGATTCTCGACAAGGGCTTCGAGCCCAAGCACATCGCCGCGGTGACGTTCACCAACAAGGCGGCCAAGGAAATGCAGGAGCGCGTGGCCAAGCTGATGGACGGCGAGACGCGCGAAGACGGCAAGCGCATTCCCATCAAGCAGTTGACGGTCTGTACGTTCCACTCGCTGGGCGTGCAGATCCTGCGGGCGGAAGCCGAGCATGTCGGCCTCAAGCCACGTTTCTCGATCATGGATTCGGACGATTGTTTCGGCATGATCCAGGAGCAGCTGGCGACCACCGACAAGCAGTTGATCCGCCGCGTGCAGAGCACGATCTCGCTGTGGAAGAACGGTCTCGTCGATCCGGACACGGCGATTGCCGAGGCGCTCGCCAACAACAACGTCGATGACCACCAGGCGGCGCTCGTCTATCGCAACTACGTGGCGACGCTGCACGCGTATCAGGCGGTGGACTTCGACGACCTGATCCGCATTCCCGCCGAGCTGTTCGCGCGCAATGAAGAGGTGCGCCTGAAGTGGCAGAACCGTCTGCGCTACTTCCTCGTCGATGAATACCAGGACACCAACGCCTGCCAGTATCAGCTGCTGAAGCTGCTGGCGGGCGGCTCGCACCTGCGTGCGCCGGCCTTTACGGCCGTGGGCGACGACGATCAGGCCATCTACGGCTGGCGTGGCGCCACGCTCGACAACCTCAAGCTGCTGCAGACGGATTTCCCGAACCTGAAGGTGATCAAGCTGGAGCAGAACTACCGCTCCACGGTGCGCATTCTGAATGCCGCCAACGCGGTCATCGCACAGAACCCGAAACTGTTCGAGAAGACGCTGTGGAGCGAGCACGGCATGGGCGACGCGATCAACGTGACCAGCGCCAATGACGAGGAGCACGAAGCGGAAAGCGTCGTCTTCAAGCTCTCTGCCCACAAGTTCGAGCGCCGCGCGCAGTTTCGGGATTACGCGATCCTGTATCGCGGCAACTTCCAGGCGCGCCTGTTCGAGCAGATCCTGCGCCGCGAGCGCATTCCGTACGTGCTCTCGGGCGGGCAAAGCTTTTTCGACAAGGCCGAGATCAAGGATCTGTGCGCGTACCTGCGGCTGATTGCCAACGCGGATGACGACCCCGCCTTCATTCGCGCCATCACCACGCCCAAGCGCGGTGTGGGCAATGCGACGCTCGAAGTGCTGGGTTCGTTTGCCGGGCAGGCCAAGGTGTCGCTGTTCGAGGCGGCGATGATGGGCGGCATCGAAGCGCAACTCGCGCCGCGCCAGCTCGAGCCGCTGCGCGTGTTCTGCGAATTCATCGTGCGGCTCTCGGACCGCGCCGCCAAGGAGCCCGCCGCCACGCTGCTCGACGAGATGATGGAAGGCATCCATTACGAGGCCTACCTGTACGACACCTACGACGAGCGCCAGGCCCAGAACAAGTGGACCAACGTGCTGGAGTTTCTGGACTGGCTCAAGCGCAAGGGCACCAAGCCCGAAAAGGATGACGACGAAGAGGCCGCCGGTTTCGACAATGCCGATGGCTTGATGGACGCCGGTAAAAACCTGCTGGAACTCACGCAGACCATCGCGCTGATCAGCATGCTCGAAGGCAAGGAAGAGGACCCGGATGCGGTGCGCCTGTCCACGCTGCACGCGAGCAAGGGGCTGGAGTATCCGCACGTGTTCCTGGTCGGCGTGGAAGAGGGCATCTTGCCGCACTGCCGCGAAGACGATGAGTTGACCGACGAGAAGATCGAAGAAGAACGGCGGTTGATGTATGTGGGGATCACGCGGGCGCAGCGCAGCCTGCATATCAGCTGGTGCAAGAAGCGCAAGCGGGCGCGGGAGACGGTGGTGTGCGAGCCGTCACGCTATATCGCTGAGATGAAGCTTGGAGAGGATGCCGGGCCGACGCCGGAGGACACCATGCCGGCGATGTCGCCGAAGGATCGGCTGGGGGCGTTGAAGGGGTTGTTGGCGGCTAAGAAACCTGTGGCTTCGTGAGGGGGTTTTGGTTTTTGGTTTTTGGTTCTTGGTTTTGGTGCATCCCTTG
>NZ_JASATD010000067.1:0-10479 GCF_038440115.1 Ralstonia sp. OTU4908
ATGTCGCAGGGAGGGAAGGGAGGCAAACTCGCTGCGCTCAGACAGGCCTCCCTTCTTTTTCCTCCCTGCAACAGAAATTCAAGGCGCCATCTAGGGCATCAACGGCCAGACCGTTGGTGTGCGGGCGTTGGTGCCTGCGGTTTGGCGGCTTAAGCCGCCGTCGCGTATTCGCGGCGCTGGGCGTGCAATGCGCCTGCGACGCTGGCCAGCAGGTCCAGGGCCAGATGCGCTGTGATCCCGTCTTTGTCGTGGCGCGGGTTGTATTCCACGAGTTCGAATGCGGCGAAACGTGCGTCGCGTGCGCACGCGGCAAGTGCTTGCGCCATGCCCTGCGCGGTGAGCCCGTCTGTTTCAGGCGTGCCGACGCCGGGTGCGACGGCGGGGTCGAAGGCATCCAGATCCAGCGTTACGCCAAAGGCCGCCGTGCCCGATTTGACCTGGCGGATGGCGTCGGCCATGACGGCGCGCAGGCCGTTGCGTGCCACTTCGGCAGCGTCGATGACGCGCACGCCAAGCAGATCCAGCAACGCGCGTTCGGCGGGCTCGTAGCTGCGCGCGCCGATCACCACGACGTGTTCCGGCAGCAGCTTCGGCGCGGCATCGCCGATCTGCGTGAGGGCCGCCGCACCGTGGCCGAGCAGCGCCGCCAGCGGCATGCCGTGGATGGCGCCGGAATCGCTGGTCTGCGGTGTGTGGCTGTCGAGATGGGCATCGATCCAGATCAGGCCGAGCGGGCCCTTCGGCCGCAAGGCGTTCGCCACGCCGGACCACGTGCCGATGGCGCACGAGTGATCGCCGCCGATGACCACGGGCACATGCCCCTGGTGCACGCTGTGGGCGGTTGCGTCACCGAGCGCGCGCGAGAAACCGGCAACGCCCGGGAGCGCGGCCAAGCGCGCTGAGCGGCTGTGCCCGGCCGACGTGGCCAGTTCGATGTCGTGTACGAGCGTGGCCTGCGTGTCCGGCGTCTGCAATCGCGCCAGCGCGCCGGCCTCGAGCAGCACACGCGGGCCGTCCTTGCAGCCGTCGTCTTGCGCTCCGCAGCCGATGGCCGCGCCGATCAGATCGATGATGGTCATGTCACTCCCCTTGCAAGTTCTTCCGTCACGCCACCTCGCGCCGTGGCCAGCCGGCCAGCGTCTGGCGGATGGCCTCCAGTGCCAGTGCCAGTTCAGCTTCGCCAATCACCAGCGGCGGTGTCAGGCGCACCACGTTGCCGTAGGTGTCCTTGGTCAGAACGCCGCGCTCAGCCAGCGCGAAGGCGAAGTCGTGCGCGTCGATGCCGGCATCGAGTTGCAGGCCGATCATCAAGCCGCGCCCGCGCACCTGCCGCACGCCGTGGCCAACGAGCGTCTTCAGTTCGTTGACGAACGCTGCGCCCACGCGCGCGGCACGCTGTGGCAGTTGTTCTTCAATCAGCAAGCCGAGTGCCGCGCGTCCGATGTGCGCTGCGAGCGGGTTGCCGCCAAACGTGGAGCCGTGGTCGCCCGGGTGGAACACGCCGATGACCGCCTCGCGCCCGGCAATGGCCGATACGGGCACCATGCCGCCGCCGAGCGCCTTGCCCAGCACCACCAAGTCGGCGTCAACGCCTTCATGCCAGCTCGCCAGCACATCGCCGGTGCGGCCCAGGCCCGTTTGCACCTCGTCGCAAATCAGCAGCACGTTGTGCCGGGTGGCGAGTTCGCGTGCGAGTTTCAAGTAGCCAGGAGGCGGTTCGACGATGCCGCCTTCGCCTTGCACAGGTTCCATGAGGATGGCGCCGGTGTTGGGCCCGATGGCGGCACGCAGCGCATCGGCGTCGCCGAACGGAATGCGCCGGAAGCCCGCCGCGAACGGGCCGAATCCATAGCGGTATTGATCGTGCGAGGAGAACCCGACGATCGTTGTCGTGCGGCCGTGGAAATTGTTGTCGAAGACGATGATTTCGGCCGCCTCGGGCGGCAGGCCCTTCACGTCGCGCGCCCATTTTCGGGCTGCTTTGATCGCGGTTTCGACGGCTTCCGCGCCGGTGTTCATGGGCAGCGCGCGGTCCATGCGCGTGATGCGGCAGACGTCGGCCAGGAAGGGTCCCAACTCGGTATTGTGGAAGGCGCGCGACGTGAGCGTCAGCCGGCCGGCCTGCTCCGTCAGTGCAGCAACGAGTTTCGGATGTGAATGTCCGAAGCTGACGGCCGAATACGCCGACATCATGTCGAGGTAGCGCCGGCCGTCCGTATCGAACAGCCATACGCCTTCGCCGCGTTCCAGCATGACCGGCAACGGCGCGTAGTTGTGTGCGCCGTAGCGGTCTTCCAATGCATAGCTCGGATGTTGCATTGCGGTCGTCATGATGGCCTCCTGCCTGGATCGGTCGTTCACTTGCGGCGCATTGTGCGATCTGACAGACTTGAAATCAAATCGAATGTTTTTCGTTTTTCGATCCAAAAATTTGATAGATAAGGGCACCCGTCTTCTGCCATGTCGCACTCGCCGCTGCGCTATCTGCATAGCTTCCTGACCGTCGCCAACGAGGGCAGCTTCGTGCGGGCGGCAGACCGCCTCGCCGTGTCGCAACCGGCGTTGTCGTACCAGATGCGGCAGCTCGAACAGTGGCTCGGCGTGCCCTTGTTCGAGCGCTCGGGGCGCAAGCTCGTGCTCACGCGCGCCGGCACGTCGGTGCGGGCGTGGTGCCGTGATGCGTTTGCCGGGTTGGATGAACTCCGCGCCGCATTGCACAGCGGCGAGATGGAGCGCGTATCGCTCAAGCTGGCGAGCGGTTCCAGCTTCGGGCGCTATGTGCTGATGCCGGCGCTCCTGACGCCGTCGCCCGAATCGGATGCGCCGCTTCTCGACGACGTGCGCCTCGAACTCGCCTTCGGCAGCGATGAAGAGGTGTTTAGCCATATCGAATCGGGCCGCGCCGATCTCGGCTTTGTCTACACGCCGCGCACATCGCGCCTGTTTGAACACCACGCCGTCTACACAGAAGAATTCGTGCTGGCCTGCAGCGCCCGCGCGTTGCGTGAGCGCACTGCACCGCGCACGCTGGCCGACTGCGCGGCGTTGCCCTTCGTGACCTATGACGAATCCGATGCGGTTTATGGGCTGTGGTTCAAGGCGCTGTTCCGGCGCATGCCCGAAACCACCGTCAGCGCACATCACGTATCCGACCTGGAAGAGGTGAGCACATTGGTGGAGGCCGACATGGGCTGGTCGGTGCTGCCGCTGCATGCCATTCAGGATGCAGTGGAGCGCGGGCGCCTTGAGGTCGTGCGCCCGATCGTGGCGCGGCGCTGCCTGAACACCGTGTTTGCCGTGCGCCGCACATCGAGCTTTCCGAGCGAAGCCCAAGACCGCCTGCTGGTGCGGCTGGCACAGCTTGACGCCGCGGCGCGCGTGTAGGCGCCGGTCGCGACCTTCCAGGCTGATTTGCGATCCGCCAAATGCCGCCTTGAAATTAATTAATTCGACAATTAATATCTGCGGCATGGCAACCCGCAAACCTTCCCCGCGCGGCCCGGGCCGCCCCCGTCGCCAGGATGGCGTAACGCAGGACGGCCTCCGTGACCGCCTGCTCGACATCGCCGTCACCCTGTTTGCGCGCGACGGCGTTGGCCCTACCACGCTTGCTGCCATCGCCCGCGAAGCTGGGGTGACGGCACCGATGGTGCATTACCACTTCAAGTCGCGCGATCAATTGCTCGACGCCGTGGTGGAGGGGCGCATCCGCCCGCTGGTCGATCAAGTGACGCGCCCGGCGCTTGCAATCATCGCCGACGACGCGCATCTGCCCGACCTCGCGCAGACCTTGGCAGGCGTGGCGCAGCGCATGGTGACGGTGGCCACGGCCACGCCTTGGTTTCCGACGCTGTGGATTCGGGAGATCGCCAGCGAAGGCGGCCAGCTGCGCGAGCGTGTGTTCGCGCGCATCGCGCTGGAGCGCGCCACGTTGCTGGTCGACCGCATTGCCCGCGCACAAGCGGCGGGCGCGGTGAACGCGGCACTGCAGCCGCCGCTGGTGATGGTCTCGGTGATCGGCCTGGCGATGCTGCCGCTGGCGACGCGCGCGCTGTGGGGGCGTCTGCCACTGGCGGATCAGGTGAGCGACGAGGCTATCGGGCAGCACGTGGCTGCGCTGCTGCTGCACGGCATCGGCCCAGTCGCGGCGCCCGAGGAAGCCGGCGGGAAGCAAGCGAAGCCGAAACGCAAGCCTAAGCCAAAGAGCAAGGGACGCAAGTAGGCGAACACGGCAGATCAATCGCATCAATCGAATCCCGCGGAGGGTGGCATGCGGCAAGCGTTGTGCATGGGTAGGGCAGGGTGTTGGGCGGCGGCATCGGCCGCAGCAATCGTGCTGGCGGGCTGCGCTAAACACGACGACCGCACCTACCAGGGCTACGTGGAAGGTGAGTTTGTCTATGTGGCGTCGCCGGTGGGCGGGCGGCTGGACCATCTCGGCGTGCAGCGCGGGCAGACGGTCAACGCAGGTGCGCCGCTCTTCGTGCTGGAATCGGTGGATGAGACTGCCGCTCGCCAGCAGGCTGCCGCGCAATTGCAAGGCGCCGAAGCGCAACTCGCCGACCTGAACGTCGGCAAGCGTGTGCCGGAAGTGGACGCGGTGCGCGCGCAACTGGCGCAGGCGGTGGCGGCGGACAAGCTCTCGTCGACGCAGCTGGCGCGAGACGAGGCGCAGTTCCGTGCAGGCGGCATCGCGCAATCGCAGCTCGATGCAAGCCGCTCCAGCGCGCAGACCAACGCGCAGCGCGTGCGTGAACTGACCAACCAGCTGCGCATTGCCCAGTTGCCGGCGCGCAATGACCAGATTCGCGCGCAATCCGCACAGGTGGAGGCGGCGCGGGCCGCAGTGGCGCAGGCCCAATGGCGGCTCGACCAGAAAGCGCAGAAAGCTACGCAGGGCGGCCTCGTGTTCGACACGCTGTATCGCGAAGGCGAGTGGGTCGGCGCCGGCAGCCCCGTGGTGCGCATGCTGCCGCCGGCCAATGTGAAAGTGCGCTTCTTCGTGCCGCAAGGCGTGCTCGGCGCGCTCAAGCCGGGGCAAGCCGCGCGCCTGCACTGCGATGGCTGCGCTGCCGATATCAACGCCACCGTCACGTACATCGCCACCGAAGCCGAATACACGCCGCCCGTCATCTACAGCAACGCGACGCGCGACAAGCTTGTCTTCATGGTGGAAGCGCGACCCGCAGCGGCCGACGGTCCGAAGCTGCGCCCAGGCCAACCCGTCGAGGTGACGCTGCCATGAGCGCCAATAGCCCAGACAGCCCTGACAGCCGGCCTCACGCAGGCAATGGCGACTACGCCATCGACGTGCATGGCCTGAACAAGCACTTCGGCGACAAGCACGTTGTGAAAGACCTCTCCATGCAGGTCGCGCGCGGTGAGATCTTCGGCTTTCTCGGCCCCAACGGCAGCGGCAAGACCACGTCGATCCGCATGATGTGCGGGCTGCTGACGCCCGACAGCGGCAGTGGTTCGTGCCTCGGTTACGACATCCTCAAGGAATCCGCGCAAATCAAGCGGCGCGTCGGCTACATGACGCAGCGCTTCTCGTACTGGGATGATCTTTCCATTCGCGAGAATCTGGATTTCGTCGCGCGCCTGTACGAGATGTCCAATCGGCGCGAGGCGGTTGATCACGCGCTGGAGCATCTCGGGCTGGCCTCGCGCGCCAAGCAACTGGCAGGCTCGCTGTCGGGCGGCTGGAAGCAACGCCTGGCGCTGGCCGCCTGCATGCTCCACAAGCCCGAACTGCTGCTGCTCGACGAACCCACCGCCGGCGTCGACCCGAAAGCGCGCCGCGACTTCTGGGAAGAGCTGCACCGGCTGGCGGCGGAGGGCATCTCGGTGCTCGTCAGCACGCACTACATGGACGAGGCCGAGCGCTGCCACAAGCTTGCCTACATCGCATATGGCGAGCTGCTCGCGCAAGGCACGGCCGATGAAGTGATCGCCGCGCAGCGCCTGTCGACGTGGTCGGTTTCGGGCGGCAATCTCGTGGAACTCGGCCGCAAGCTGGAAGGGCAGCCCGGCGTGGATCAGACCGTCGCGTTTGGTTCGGTGCTGCACGTGACCGGCGCGGATGCGCAAGCGCTGGAGGGCACGCTGCGCAAGCTCGCCGCAGAATCCGGCGCCCGCACCGCTCCGATCGACACCGGCCTCGAAGACGTGTTCATCCACATGATGAAGCGCTCCTCCGACAATTACGGGGCGCAGCCATGAAGCCAGAGGGCAATCGGTTTTCGCTTGTGCGCTGGTGGAGCGTGGTGCTCAAGGAGTTTCTGCAACTGCGCCGCGACCGCGTGACGTTCGCGATGATGATCGGCATTCCGATCATGCAGCTCTTCCTGTTTGGCTTTGCCATCAACGCCGACCCGAAGCACCTGCTGACCGGCGTGATTGCCGCAGACCAGAGCGAGTTCACGCGCAGCTTCCTGGCCAGCATGCGCAACTCCGACTACTTCGACTTGGCCACCACGCTGCCGGATGAAACCGCCGGGCGCGAGGCGCTTGCCAAGGGCCAGCTTCAGTTTGTCGTAACGATTCCACCGGACTTCACACGCAAGCTGGTGCGCGGCGAAAAGCCCTCGCTGCTCGTGGAGGCCGATGCCACCGACCCTGCCGCGACCGGCCTGGCTGTGGCGTCCCTCTCGCAACTGGTGCAGGGCGTCGTCAGCAAGGATATGAAGGGCGCATTGTCACCGCTGGCCGGGGGTGCGGGCGGATCTGCGAGCACAGCGCCGCCATTCGATGTGCGCATCCACAAGCTCTACAACCCGGAAGGCATCACGCAATACAACATCATCCCGGGTCTGATGGGCACCATCCTGACGATGACCATGGTGATGATGACGGGCCTGGCCATGACGCGCGAGCGCGAGCGGGGCACGATGGAAAACCTGCTCGCCACGCCAGTGCATCCCCTGGAGGTGATGACGGGCAAGATCGTGCCGTACATCTTCATCGGGCTGGTGCAGGTGACCATCATCCTGCTGATGGCGTTCTTCGTTTTTCAGGTTCCATTTGTCGGCAGCGTGTGGATGGTCTACGTGTCGGCGCTGCTGTTTATCGTGGCGAGCCTGACGGTGGGCATCACGCTGTCGTCGCTCGCACAGAACCAGCTGCAGGCGACGCAGCTGACTTTCTTCTACTTCCTACCGAACATCCTGCTGTCGGGCTTCATGTTTCCGTTCGTGGGGATGCCCAAGTGGGCGCAGGTGATCGGGAACCTGCTGCCGATGACGTATTTCAACCGGCTCACGCGCGGCATCCTGCTCAAGGGCAATGGCTGGTTTGAGCTGTGGCCGAGCATCTGGCCGCTGATGGTGTTTACGGTGGTGGTGCTGGGGGTGGCGTTGCGGTTTTATCGCAAGACGTTGGATTGAGGTGGCTATGTGGACGCTGTGGATTCGACGCGCTGACGGTGGTGGTGCATCCCTTGTTTCGTCCCCTGCCGGGGCCGACTTACTTTCTTTGTCTTGCCAAAGAAAGGTAAGCAAAGAAAGGCGCGCCCGAGATGGCGACTTCCCCTTGAATTTATGTAACCGGGCGGAGACGGGGAAAACTCGCTCCGCTCAGACAGTTCCCCGTCTCTTTTCCGCCCGCTTACAGAAATTCAAGGCGCCATCTAGGGCAGGGTACGGCCAAACCGTCGGTGGGCACCTGTTGGCGTTGGGGCGAGCGTTGAGGTGTGGTGAGCGGGCGGCTGGGGCTGTGTTGATTGCTGCGCTGGCTGTGAGCGGCTGTGCCGTCGGTCCCGATTTCAAGGCGCCCGCGGAGCCAGCGGCTACCGGCTACTCCACGCAGCCTGTGTCGCGGGAAACCGCATCCGCGCCCGTTGTTGGCGGCGAAGCGCAGCATCTCGTCGATGCCAACGTGCCGGCCGATTGGTGGCACCTGTTCCGATCGCCGGCGCTGGATGCGTTGGTGGACGAGGCGTTGCGCGCGAGCCCGTCGGTCATGCAGGCGGAGGCGCGCTTGCGTCAGGCGCAGGCCGAAGCGCAGGCGCAGTTCGGCTATGCGTTGCCGTCGGTGGATGGCACCGTGTCGGCCGTGCGTCAGCAGATCAAACCGGAGGCGTTCGGGTTCAACACGCCCAAGCCGGGGCCGTTCACGCTGTATTCGGCGTCGCTGTCGGTGTCGTATGCGCTGGATATTTTTGGCGGCGTGCGCCGGGCGCTGGAAGCATCGCAAGCGCAGGTCGATACACAGCGTTATGAGCTGGAGGCGGCGCGGCTGTCCCTGGCGGGCAATGTGGTGACGACGGCGGTGCGGATTGCCGCGCTGGATGCGCAGATCGCGACCACGCAGCGATTGGCGGCCGAGCAGCGCAAGCAATTGGAGATCACCGAGCGGAGGTTGAGTGTGGGCGGCGTCGCGCAGGTCGATGCGTTCTCGCAGCGCACGCTCGTCGCGCAGACCGACGCCACGTTGCCGCCGCTCGCGCAACAGGCTGCGCAGCAGCGGCACCGTCTATCGGTATTGCTGGGCCGCGAGCCCGGCGCCGGCTTGCCGGAGTTGCCGTCACTCGACGCGCTGCATTTGCCCGATCCGCTGCCGGTGTCGCTGCCATCCACGCTCGCGCAGCGCCGTCCCGACATCCGCGCTGCCGAGGCCATGTGGCACGAAGCCAGCGCCAACGTGGGCGTGGCCACGGCCAATTTGTTCCCGCGCATCACCCTGTCCGCCGGGCTGGGTTCGGAAACCACCAGCTTCCGCAATCTCCTCGGTGCCGGGTCGAGCATCTGGAACCTGGGCGCAGGGCTCACGCAGCCAATCTTCCACGGCGGCACCCTGCGCGCGAAAAAACGCGAAGCCGAAGCGGCCTACGATGCAGCCGGCGCCGCCTACAAACAAGCCGTACTGCAAGGTCTGCAAGAAGTGGCCGACGCCCTGCACGCCGTCAACAACGACGCCCAAACGCTGCAGGCCCGAGCGCTGGCAACCGACCAGGCGCAACAGACCCTGCGCGCCGCCCAAGCTCGCCACGCCGCAGGCGGGATCAGCACGCTAACGTTGCTGGACGCCCAGCGCCAAGTCGACCAGGCCACGCTGCAGCAGGTGCAGAGCCAAGCCGACAGGTTGCTAGACTCCGCCGCGCTCATGCAGGCGTTGGGTGGGGGCTGGCAGTAGCCTCTGCGTGATACTGGCGCGCTATATGACGACGGCGCTGCCGTCTCCGATGAGCGTCGCGCCGCATTCCGTCATGTCGCCGTGAAGGGCTGCGGGCTGGCCATCAATCAGCATGTCTGGGCTGACTTTACTGATGCTGTTTGGGCCATGAAGGGGGGCAATCCACCATGTCGTGCAGGCGGGCAATGGGTTTGCCATTCAGCAGACTTTCTGATGAGCCTGTGGTGACGTGTCCGCCGTGCGAGTGTTGGCAGCCGACAGTGATCATGCTTCCTTGTAGTTCATCCATTGGTGCTACCTCCTACGATTTGGCGGGCGTTTCAGAATTTCTAGCGGGATGTACGGCACGAAGTGCCAGTTTTCCGCCTCGGGGTCGAATAGCCCAATCTGATCTGCATCGCTCGGCACGAGGCCGCGAACGTGATTCGCCTTATGAAAGGCACTGTGCATTGTGTGTGTGATCTGCGCCTGCTTCCACGTGGTGGATATCCGCTGTGCGGTTTCCTGCCAAGCGAAGAGGCCGACGCCCTCATGTAGATGATTAATCTCGCGCAGGACATCATCTGGAAAATCTATGCACAGTTCGTCCTGGTTTAGCTGAAGTCGGATGTCCCGTTGTAAGCGGTAGCTGACCAGCGGAGATTGCTGACTATCCAATAGTTGCGCGTCCTTTGCACGAAAGCCGCAGAGGACTTCCAGCGAGACACCTGCTGGAAATGCCGCCCTCAGGTCCTGGGGGCGAAGCGAGTCCAGCCGGATTGATCGGTATTCGCAATCGGGATTGTCCTTGCGGACCATATCCATCATGGCGTCAAACGGCGACAGATAGCAGCCCAGCACGGCACCACCGTCATCATTGAGCGCGCGGATCAGCAGCGAGGTTGTGCTCGTGCCGCTTGGCCCTCGATCCCTCGCAAGCACCACATACAACACAGGCGTCGTGGTGATCGTTGTCATGTGCTCGCCTCCGCCAGTTTCTGAATAAGTGCCTCCGCCTCGGCGCGCGTGAGAACGCCTTCCCGCCGCCGGTATTTCTCCAGCGCCAGCATCCGGTCGATGTCATCGCGCGAGGGGTGGCCATTGGGGCCACTGGAAAAGCCGATAAAGTCATCGGCATAGGGGCGGGCGTAAGGGTCGTTCGGCTCGGGTTTGCAGGCCGCTTCGATCTCGGCGGGCCACCCGGGGTCGCTGCAGGTGATGAGCGTGAGCCAGCGGCAGGTCGCCTCCAGCAAGGTGAAGGGCAACATGACGTAGCGCATGGATGCAAAGAACAGATCGGTAAACCTCGGCCCCCAGCAGATTCTGTAGCCTTCGGCAAAGGTCTCGCGCGGTGCCCAGAAGCGGTAG
>NZ_JASATD010000068.1:0-9287 GCF_038440115.1 Ralstonia sp. OTU4908
ACATCGCGCATTAGCACCGTTCTGAGACACCAAACATGGGCAGTTGGTAAACTGTTTGTGCTCATATAGTACACTAAAAGATCATAAAAAGGAACTCCCTCCCATAGTAAAACGGGGTTTCAAAACGACTTCTCTACCTAGCGAACGTTGCCCGAAGTACCACCGGACCAGCCTCGTCCGTAGCGGGTCGGCGGGCCTCCACGCGTACAGCGCTGGGGACAACGACCGGGAACGACCTTGGCACCTCCCCCGCGTCCCCAAACAGCGATTGGGACGGCGCGGAAAACATGCTGGGGCTGCTGGCATCCTCTTTTGCGACCTGCGTGATGGGCTCGGCACCCGCCACGTCGCGAGAAGCATCGATCGCCGGCATTGCCGGAAACGCTGCTGAGGGGATACCGACCCGCCCAAGAATGTCGCGGGCGTAGCCGTTGCTGACGGGGTTGTGGACACTCCCCGAGTTGAAGCCACGGAGCGCGGCAAATGTCGCCCCGTCCGCGCGATAGCCTGCCTTGATCGCCTGTGCGTAGAAGTTGCGATAAATCGCACTTCCAACGCGGAGATTCATGCAGGGATCAAATGCTTGCTCCCATGTCATGCCATAGCGCACAACATTCGAGATATGCACTTGCGCCAAGCCCACCGAAAATCCCTTCCCTTCTCGCGCGAGGTTAACGGCAGTTTTGACGGCTTCTTCATAACTCTTTGGTTGGGTCTTCAGAACCGCCTTGCCGTCCAACCCGATCGCGTAGGGATTGAAATTCGACTCCTGGCGAACCAGCGACGTGAACAGCCGGCTATCAACGCCGGCTGCGCACACGTCAATTGCCGGAGCCTGCGCTGGCATTGCTGCTGTTATTGGCATTGCCGTTCTTGTAGAGAATCGACGCGCTCTGATAACCGCTGGATGAGCCGCCAAGGTTGAAGTAGTAGCTGTTGTCCATCGAGCCGTTGTAGACACGCATGGCGTAGCTCGTGACCCCATTTGGAGGAATCGTGTATTCGAAGTATTGAGTGCTTGGCGTGCCGAAATCGTTGGTGGTGACGTACGTGTAGCAAGCGGCACCCGCGACACTTGGGGAATACGCCGCGCACGTCTGAATGGGGCGCAGGCATACGCCAGTGAGCACGACGGACCCGTTATCGGTTGTTGCCTGTTCGGCCGTGAAGCCAGAGGGGCACTGCACATGGGGTTGGGAGTAGTAGGCGACCTGCGTGTTGTCCTTGTCATTGAACAAACAGGTGGGCCACGGCTTGAACTTCTTGATGAAGTTATTGATGAGCCAGTTCACGGGCGGCTGGCACTTGCTCTCGGCCGTCGGCCCTTTCGGGTTGGCAAAGCACAAGACGATCGCGCAGGGGAAGTCCTGCTCTTGAACATCCCCGTTGAAATTGGGGGATGGGGCTTGGGCAGACGCCGTGCCGCAGTAGGCGGCCAACGCCAGCATCAGCAGTGAAACTAGTTTTTTGGCAAATCGCATAGTGACTCCTGAAAGTGCATAAACAGTACACCAAATATGTATTTATAGTAAGAGCGAGCGTGGCGCAAGCAAACGTACGCTTGTAACGGCAGATGCAGGCGTCCTCTGCATTCCCCATGAGAGGGGTTGTGCGAAGCACCATATGAAAAAAGGGCCACTTTGTTCCCAAAGTGACCCCTTTGAAGTTCCTAACAAGTTCTTATAGTGTTCCTATTCTGCTCCCAAGTCGCATTACCTACCGCGTTCGAGACCTGCGCTGGCCAGGCTGACGCGTGCGCGATGGCGCACCGGAAATTTCCCGTGCAAGCGTTTGGCGCGCTGTTGTCGCGGCCCCCTTCTCTTGCTGCCGAATCGATACCGCTGCCCGGAGAATATCGGCCTCACGGCGATCGTCACGCAGTTCTAGCGCGGCGTACTTTCGCGGCTCGCGAGACATGGATTCGGCCAAGCGGGAGTGGTTGTCGGTGTAGATCGTGAGGTTGTGCCTGGCCCGCGAAATCGCCACGTAGTACACGGCACGGTTGCTGGTCAGGCTCCGAGTATCGGCGTCCATGAGAACGCGATCCGTGGTCAACCCTTGCGCGCTGTGTACGGTCTGCGCGTAGCCGTGCTGAGCGTGAATAGCCGCCGACCTCGACAAACGCGCGCCGTTCTCCAGAACAATCGCATCGTGGTAGACCGCCTTCACTTGGTGGCGCTCCCCGTTGTAGACGTGCTGCTTGTTGTCATTGCGGGTAATGCGCAGCCAGTCGCCCTGCACCACCTCGATCTCGGCGCGTTGATAGGTCGACACACCGGCCAGCTTGCCGGCGTCCACGGTAATCGGGCTGCCGTCGCCGCCCTTCAGAATCAAGGTGTTTACCCGCGAATCGATGGCCGTAACCTCGTAGTGCTCGCCCCGCTTCAACCCATGCGGCCCATCACGCTCGGCCAGCAACACAACACCCTCCTTGTAACTGGCAGCCTGGCGATGCTCAGCACGGGTCATGTCGAACGATTCAAGCGCCTGTACGCGCTCGCCGGCCGGAAGGTTTAGCCGTTCCCGAACGAGCTGGTTCACCTCCCTCCGCGCATCGTTGGTTCCGACAACAATGATGGTCCGATCGCGCTCTTCCGCAGTTTGAGAGGTGTAATCGACGGCGATGGCCTTATGACGGTCTTCAGGCTTCTCAATTTGCTGCACGCGCTCTTTCAGCAGGAGAACGGAGCCGCCAATGTTGTCGTTCGCTGCCTTTTCAACGGCCGCTTTCAGCTCCGCGTCCTTCTGCCGTTGAATCTCGGTGATATGCGCAGTTTGCATGCCGGCGTCTTGAAGCTGTTCGAACGGCTTGCCGGCCTCCACCGCCTGTGTCTGTTTTCGGTCGCCCAGCAGGACGAGACGAGCCCCATGCTGCTCGATGCGCTGCATCAGGTCTTCCATCTGGTGTGCAGGAACGACGCTGGCCTCGTCCAGAAACACGATCGTTTTGGGACCAAGCAAACCGGGCTCTGGCTCTTTCGCCAGAAAGGACGCCAAGGTATTCGATTCCATCCCCAGTTCTTTGAGGGCCTTGTTCTGCGATCCGTACGGAGCCAAGCCGATGACCTTGTACCCCTCCCCGGCTGCCTGCTTTTGAGACTCTTCCTTGATCGCATTCACTTGCTTGCTGAGAGCGTGGCTCTTCCCCACGCCCGCGAAACCCTGAATTCCCACAACCCGGTTCGTTGTGGTCAACACAAGCTTTGCAGCGTCACGTTGCCCTGCGTTGAGGTCGCTGTTAGCCAGCATCGCGTCAACCTCAGCCGCCGACTTAATCGGAGCAACAGTCTCCCGCCCCAACCGTTCCATCCAAAGAATCCGCAGTTCGCGGTTGCGCATGTCGGTCGTGGTGTACCGCTCTTCTGTCTCCACGAGGCGACCACTCGCAATGGCTCCGTCGACGGTCTTCTCTGCCCTCGCCTGGTCATAACCTTCGACGTGAACGAGCATCGAGACCCATGAAGCGCGTGTCAGCTTCTGAAGATCATTGTCGTGGCGAAACTTCTCAAACTGCTTGTCGACGGCCTTGGTCTGTGACTCCCGAGAAAACGACTTCGCGGTCTGATACAACGGCAGCTCAGGAAGAAGCCGGCCGTCAGCCTTGGCGCGTTCCAGCTCGCGATCAATCTCCGCCACGCCGCCGAGAGCCTTCAGGTATGCCCTTTCAAGCAGCTCCCCACGGGTAAAGATGCCCTGCCGCTCGGTCAAGTGTTCAATCGCAAACTCAAGCGCCGCCTTTGCCTTACCTGATCGATCAATGCCCTGCTCAGGGGTCTTTGCTTCATGCTCAGGGGTCCGCGCGGGTGCGCCGGCTTGTGGCTTAGTTTCTTGAGGTAGAGGGGATGCCGGTTCGTCCCGAACAACGGCCGCTGGCACCTTCTCGTCCGCTGGAGCGGACGGGCCACCGCCGCCGCCAGGGCGAGAACCAGAATCGCCAGGCGCTTGCGCGCCCTGCCCTTGGTCAACCTTTTTGCCGCTCTGCGGTTCCCCTGCGCCCTGCGGCGATTGCGCCCCAGGCTTTTCGCCGGTCGAACCACTGGGCGGCGGCTCCTTCGGCATCGATGATCCGCTATTCGACTGATCTGGCGTGACAGGCTTTCCTCCACGGTCATCGATCGCCGGCACGCGTGGTGGCGCAACTCGATTCTCTGGAGCTGCTTCGGGGATCTCTATGCCAGCCTGCTTCAAAGCATCGCGCCACTCCTGGCGCAGCGCGGCGCGATCGCCCTCGTCCTTCCGCTTCCGCGTGTTCTTCGTGATCGCTTGCTTCATGCCTCCTGATGCTGTGTCCCTGGTGAGACCTTGCGCATCAAGCTCTTGCTCAATCATGCGGCTGCGTTGGCTGAATAGCTTGATAGCCGCATCCGGCACGGAGGCCATCTCGAAGCCATCCCGCGTCGCACGGATTTCGTAACCCATATCCTCAAGCCGCTGGGCAAGCTGCGCTCGGTAATAGGCCCCGACCACCTTGACGCTCTTCAACATCTCTTCGTTTGCGATGGCAGTCCAGCGGCCATCTTCACGCTGCGTGAGATTCATCGTCACCGCGTGCGTGTGCAACTGTGGGTCTTGATCGCGCGATAGGTCGTGCTGAAATTTCGCGACAACAAGCTTGTTAGTGTGCTCACGAAACGAGATACGCTTGATCTTCTTTCTCGCGATAACTTTACTCTGCATGAGCTTGAGCGCGTCTTTCACTGCTTCATCGTGCGCAGCGATGACGCGGCGATCGCCGCTCACCAGCGCGACGATACTCACGCTCTTTGGTGCACTGAAGGTGAAGTCGATACCCAACCGAGGGTTGACGCGCTTGCCGTCCTTATCCGTCTTCGGCGCGGGCTTCCGAACAATACGACCATCAGGCAGCTTGCCGTCAAGAAGCTCTTTGAATGTTTCGCGATCGACACCCCCCTCAAGGCCAAGCGCAGTCGCGCCATCCCCATCCCATTCGCCTCGATGGCCTTCCTTGGTGTAGTAGTCGTCGGTTTCTTCGTAGTAGCTCGCAGCCTGACGAGACTCTTTGACAAACGAGAAGGTCAGCATTACTCGTCGCTCGCAAAATTGAGGGTGGACACCGAGTTGAAGTCAGGGGCGGTTGTCCAACGGTTCTCAGCCATAACAAGGGGCTCGATAACGCTCTTGCGGTTCTTGTAGAGCATCGTCACGCGCGAGATAGGGAAGTTGCCCGAATACTTGAGGTAGCCGGTGAGGTCGGGCAGGGTGTGGAGCTGCGATGCCATCACCACCCGTTCTTTTTCCTTGTCGAAGGACGTGCTAGCGCTCCTGCCGCTGGTCTCGCGTTTGCGGATAACCTCGTGCTCGCCCAGGCCCCTCGAAATCTCTTCCGACGTGTAGGTATCCATTTCCGCCACACCCAAGCTGAGCGTGCTGCGCAGACTGTTCCGCAGGGTCAGGGCATCGTCCTTGCCGTTGGTTGAGTTGAGCTGCGCGTACGACTGGAACCCAGCAAGGATGTACAGCTTGTGCTTACGGCCCTTGGTCGCGGCAGGAATGAGGTAATTCAGCTTCTCCAACGAGTCCAGTTCGTCAACGACCAGATGAAGGGCAGGGCGGTGCTTGTCGATTGGCGTCGACAAGGCAGCCGCGCAGGCCACGTCAAACATGCACGAGATGAGCGGCTTCAACGCGTGGAGCTGATCTTCTCGCCACGTGATCCAGAGGTTGCCGGTGCCTGTGTCAATCCAATCGCGCAGAACAAAGTCGTTGGCAGCCTTCTCCATCGCTGACAGATACTTGTGTGGGGTGATGTAGCGCGTGAGCACAGTCCGTACGCTGCCAAGGGTTTCCTCCGCCCCGTGGAACATCCCGGCTGCCGCAGTGTCCGCGAGCATTTCCTGTAGCTGGTCGTTCGGCGCGATGGCCAGCCAGTAGACCAGTTCGTCCGTGGTGCCCCGTTGTAACCGCCACAGCTTCAACATAACCTCGGCGGTAATCGTCCGGGCCATAGCGTTCCACTGCTCCTGCTCCGTCGATGGGCTCTTGGGAATAACACTGACCGAAAATTGCTCCACGTCGAATGGAACGCGAATTTCGTTGAAAATCCCCCAAGAGACCGAACGCTTGTCGAACGGGTTAAGGATTTTGTCGCCTGGCTTGTAGAATTTCTCCATAAACTGACCGTTAGGGTCAACACAGATAATTCGATCCGGCTTTGAGTTCGGTCGCCACCATTTAGGAAGATTCCTCGCCTGGGCAGACTCAATATAATCTGCGATTGCCTGCGATTTACCGGAACCAGTGGAACCAATAGCGCTGGCGTGCTGCCCCTCCACCTTCGTTGGCATCGGAATTCCGCCCAGGCGAAGTTGCTCAGTAAACCAACTGCGCGTCATATCCGCCAACTGAGCTGAACTAACCATGCGTGTGCCACGCAAAAACATCATAAAATCCGCGCCATCGAAGCCGCTGCGGGTATAGAAGGCGATTACCGCAAAAATAACGAACCCGTACAGGAAGGCAATTAGTGCCGGAACCCAAAGTAGGGGAGTGTGCGGCGTCGAGAGCAGCGCATAATAAAGTGCTTTCGCATATTGACCTCGGGGGAGGGTGTACGTCCGATTGGCCGCCCAAAACCATGCCCCGATCGTCATCCCCAGCACCATCAGGAACAGCCACCCCTTGTGACGGTCGTCATACCGCCGCGAACCTGCGCTCATAGTCCACCCCCTGCCTTCAAAAAGTCTTCCACCGCCTTCGAGCTGACGTAGCGGTCAATGACCAGGCGAGCGTCCTTCCCGAGCGACATGTGAAGCATCAAAAAGATAGCGGCAAGCAGCCGCAGTTCTGTATCCCGGTCGTGCTCCTTTTGTTCCTCGCCGTCACCGGAACTAGAACCACTTCGCTTCATATTCGATAGCATCGATAGAGCCATTTCCGAGTTGCGCCGCAGCTCGGAGAGCACGCCTTCACCTGGATTGAGGTTCCCGTAGTAGACCCGCTTAATGTGCGGTCCAAGCTTCGTTTCGCCCGCGATTTCCATCTGCCGGCGCATAAACGCCTCATCCTCGTCGCTCAGCCAGATGTTCAAAGTACCCATGCCATGTCACTCCCCTTGAATTTACGCGATCTTACCACCCTAACATGCCATATCGGCGCCATGTGCAAACCACTGGTTTTTCTTGTGAAGCCAAGTGCAGCTTGGCTTCACAGCACCTCGCAAGAGGTGCGTATGGTGTGTGACCCCTAGGACCGTCGATCGACCAGCCGCTTTTGGACCGTGCCGGGGCCGTTTTTGGACCGGTCGGGCCATCAAAGGGCGTATTTCACCCGTCTTTTGTGGTGTTTGAAGCACTTCAGGAGATGCAGTAGGGATAGCATCTGTAGTAGGATGTTCCCTAGATGTTCCTATCACGTTCCTACAGCGTTCCCTTTTTGTTCCTTTTCGGCAAAATCGCTACGGAAAGTGTTCCTTTTTAGTTGCCTTTAAGTACCCATCAAGTTACTATCAGCGCATGGAATCCACAGACGAACTCGCCAACATAGAAGCCATGGCCCGCACGTTGGTCGCTCAACAGTTGCGATCAAAAGCGGTCCTGCTGGAGCGTTTGCTGCCTCTCATCGACACAGCCAACGCCCTCGGCCATACGCACGCGAAGATTCAAGAAACGCTGCAAGCGGCCGGCGTTGAAATGACACTCCCGGTCTACATGCAGACGCTAAAGCGGGCTCGCAAGAGAGCCAGGGAGAGAGGTGTTGGCGGGGCGACTGGATCGATCAAACCGCTACAGGCTAGCGGGGGCTCGGGTGAGCTGAAGAGTGGTTCACCTGATCCAAAAAGTAGTGGTTCACATGAACCAACGGATAGTGGTTCACATGATCCAACCGAGGGTGAGACACCATCCTCGCAGGTAAGTGATGGAAGCGTTTTTGAAGTTCGCAACGCCTTGAAGCAAGCGCAAAAGGCCAGTCAAACCGATTATCGAAGCATTGCCCGTCAAACAAGGAAACCGACATGAGCAACAAAGACATGAAAATCGCCGTCATCAACCTGAGCGGTAACGTTGGCAAAACCACGCTCGCCGTTAACTGGTTGGCGGCTAGTCGTCCCAAAGCGAAATTCCTTTCTATCGAAGCGCATAATGCCTCGGTTGCTAACGAGGTCGAAAGCGTTGAGGCTGAAGAGTTCTCGGCTTCTGAGTTTCGCGAGATTTTCAAACAGCTCATGCTCCATGACGACATTATTGTCGATGTGGGCGCATCGAACGTCGTCGGCTTCATGTCGGAGCTGACGCGGTATAAGAGCGCCATCGGTGAACTTGACCTGATTATCGTGCCGACCGTGCCGGCCGATAAGCAGCAGAAAGACACCATCGCGACTATCGAATGGCTTTCCAAGCTGGGTATTCCGGCCAGCAAAATCCGTGTCGTCTACAACATGTACGATGGCGGCGAGGGTGGTTTGCTGGCCGTCGAACAGGTTTATGCGCAGATCAGCGGCTATGCCATGACGGACGGCAAGAACAAGGCCACTTATGAGCCGCACATCGTTATCAAGCAGAACGAGGTGTTTGATTTGGTCCGCCGCAAGAACATTCGCGAGCTGGCGGAAGATCAGACGGACTGGAAGGCCAAGCGCGTAGAGGCCAAGGCTGCGGGCGACTTCGAAATGGTTCAACAGGCTATCGAGCACCAAGCGGACCACGATTTGGCCGTTCACGCGTACGCCAACCTCGAGAACGCCACCGAACTGCTCTTCGGCAAGGCCAAGAAATGACCGACGCGGCCAAGCAACTGGACGGCGGCCCCAGCTCGCGGCGCGACGCCGCGATGCGGATCATCCTGGGCGAGTTGCACGAGACTTTCGACAGGGCGGAAGCCCTCATGAACGACGTGCAATCGGTAGAAAAGCAACTGAAGGAAACCGCGCGCACGGTTCAAGACAGCGCGCGGATGGCCCAGGACGCTGCCCGGATCGCAAAGGCAGCGGCCACAGCGCCTGAACCTGTTGCCTTGGCCGCTCCCAACCCACAAATCCCCCGAGCACTGCTCGCCATCGTCGGCGTCCTAGCCGGCTTGGTGGCCAGTCTCGTTGTGGTTGCGGGAATGTACGCGTTCAACCGGGATCGAGATGATGCAAAAGTGGGCCGCGCCGTAAGGGCAGCGTTCCCGACACTCGACCCAGCCACCCAAGCCAAGCTGCAAACGGCCATCAACAAAGCCCCTGAGCAGTGAATGCGGGGGTAAGTCCCCAACATCATGCGAATAATGTCCGGGTATTACAGTTAATGACACTGTAATGCCCTTTTTTTCACCCTCCGTTACTGCAA
>NZ_JASATD010000069.1:0-8285 GCF_038440115.1 Ralstonia sp. OTU4908
GGCGTGGAAGCTCCATAGCGATACCGGGCGGGTTGTCCGTGAACCGTCCTTCGTGACGTGATGGGCAGGAACCGCCAGCGTTGAGGACGGCACGCACCTGCACAACCTGCCGCAGCAAGCGCCAGCGTGTTCGCCAGCGTCCCGTCCATCGCGGCGGGACGTTGGGCGGGCCGATCCGGCGCAGCCGGTTCGGCAGCATCGAGGGGCGCCAAGCATCGCGCGGCGGGGATAGCTCGCAGGGCTTTCCCCTGGAGGCAAGCGAAGCGCGCAGCGCCGCAGGCGCGAAGGCGTGAGGGATTGAAGCCGAATGGCCGTGACGGCAAAGACGGCACGGGGCGTAGCCCGAAAGCCCGGCGGCGCTATGCGCCGACACGCCCAGGCCGTTCCAGATTTCTAAGCAGGAAACGCGGACATGCCTCTGATGAAATGGGCGCGGCCCTACGCTGCGAGGTATGCACGCGGCAAGCCGAAAACCGCTGGTGATTCCCGCGCACGGCGGGCGCTACGGCTTGCAGACCCATACGGGCCTGCCATTACCGGGCGGGAAGCCCGGTCACGTCAACGCCGCCGTCTGAGCTGCCGCGAGGGCGGCGGCGTGCCGATTCGGCTGGTGGCCTTGAACACCGGGCGCGGCCACTGCCGCGCCCGGATTTTTGCGGTGCTGATCGCGGTTATTCCTTCGTCTCGATGAGCCACCACACGGCAGGCGGCAAGGCGCGGCCCGTGATGGGGTGAATGTCGGTGAGGTCGGCGCAGGCCGTCCAGCCCGAGGGCGGGCGGTAGCCGCGCACGTCGCCATCGCCGTTCCAACGGCGGGCGCGTACCGTGCCAGCGGCGTAGATCGCCGCCATGCGCGGGCGGCTAATGGTGGTGCGGGTCATGGGGGCTTCTCCTTCCAGCGAAGCGCCCCGGTCGAGGCCGGGGCGCTTGCCTTCGGCGCGGGTCAAGCGGCCAGCGCCTCGGCGGGTTCATCCGCCATTGCCTCGGCATCCTCCGTGGCGTCCTGCTCCGAGCCTTCTTCCTGCGCGGCATCCTGCGGGCCAGCGGCCTTGAAGATGGCGGGCATCCAGCCCGAGCCATCGGCCAGGCTTGCGGCCTTGGGCGCGTCGGCGTCCTCGTGCTCGTCGTTGGCGGATTCGCCTTCGGTGCTGTCGAAACCGCGCCGCAGCTTTTCCAGCGTGCGCAGCGCCTTGGCCTCGGCTTCGCGCAGCAGGCCGCGATGAATGGCGGCTTCGCCGTTGCGGTCGATGGTGACGATGGCACCGGCCACCTCGCGCACTTCGGGGGTGTAGCCCTGTAAGGCGTCCTCCGCGTCTTGCAGTTCCCCGACCACCTGATCGCGCCGCTGTTCCAGCTTCTCGGCTTTGGCTTCGTCCTCGGCGTCGCAGGCTTCTTCCAGTTCGCCGTCGATCTTTTCGAGGCGGGTTTCCAGCGAGGCGATGCGGCGGGCCTCACGGGTGGTCGGCTCGCGACGATGGCGCGGGGCGTTCTGGAACGCCTGCCGTTCCTCGTAGGCCAGATGCGGCACGGCCTCCACCCATGCCCACCCCTCGGCGCGCACGTCCTCGGCCAGCGTTGCCAGCTTGTCGCGCACCAGCGTTTCCAGCACTGCGGTATCGGTGAGGTAGGTTCCGGCATCGCCTTCCGCGAACAGGTCACGGCGGATGCCGCCGCCTGCCTGCCGGTAGGTGTCCAGCCCGACGAAGCGCACCAGCGCGTGCGTGGCGTCGATTTCGCGCTCGGTCAGGCGCTCGCGCAGCTTGGACGGGCTGCGCTGCCATTCCGGCGCACCATAGAACGCGGCTTCCTGCGCGGCGTGGTCGTCGGTGATGGTCAAGGCCATCAACTGTTCCAGCGTGACGGTTCCGGCGCGATAGTCGGCCATCAGGCGCGGCGCGATGTGGGCCAGCTTCAAGCGGCGCTGCACCACCAGCGGGGACACGCCGAAGTCGGCGGCAATGTCCTCGATGGGCCGGCCTTCCTTGACCAGCGCGGCGAACGCCTCGAACTGGTCGGCGGGGTGCATCTGCTCGCGCATCAGGTTTTCCGCGAGGCTGACGGTGCGGGCCGAAGCATCGGGCACCAGCAGGCACGGCACTTCGTAGTCGGCGGGGATGCGCTTCTTCTTCGCCAGCAGCTTCAAGGCGGTCAGGCGGCGATCACCGGCCACCACTTCGTAAGCCTCGCCATCGGCGGAAAGGATGACGATCAGGTTTTGCAGCAGGCCGATGCGGGCAATGCTCGCGGCCAGTTCGGGGATGGACAGGCGCGGCATCTTGCGGGCGTTGCGCTTGGAGCGGCGCGGCAGCAACTGCGACAGCGGAACCAGAATCAGGTTCTTGGACGGGTCGGCCATTTCCAGCGGTGCGGCGGTTTCGATGGCGGCGATTTCGGTTTTGAGTACGGCGTTCATGGTGATAACTCCTTGCGGTTAGGGATGCAGCAGCGAGAGAAGCGGCAAGGGCTGCTGCCTGCCCCTGCCGCGTGGGGATTCAGGCTTTCAACTGGCGCAGGCCATCGGCCAGCAGCCACAGGGCGCGATTCAGGCGCACGCTTTGGTCGATGCCCTGCACGGGCCGGGTGGTCTGGCGGCGGCCATTCGCGGCGCGGGCGGACAAGCCGCCTTTGGTCAAGTTCTCCTGCGTGCGGTTGAACACGCTCCACAGGTCGCGGCGGTCATCGTCGTGGCGGCGCGGCATCAGGATTTGCGATTCCGTGATGGGCGCGGGCTTGTCCTCGTCGTACTTCAACGCCAGCGCAGCGCGGGCGAACACTTCCGATTCCCCGGCGTCGAGCGTGATGGCGCGCATGGCATCGCGGGATTCCTGCGCCCGGTCGAAGCCGTGCAGGACTTCGTAAGCGCCTTCGATGACGTGCCCGGCTACGTCGCCCTTGTGCGGCACGCGCACGTCGGCCACGGTGTCGCCGCAGACAAGGCCATTGCTGCAAACGAAGCGGAACATCCCGGCCAGCATCTGATAGCTACTGGTGCCGTCATGGGAGTTCAGCAGGATGATTTCGTTGGCCTCGCGGCCGTTGATCTGGCTGGCGTGGCGCAGCCGGATCATGTGCTTGGTGTAGTCGCGGCGGTCGTCGTGGCGCACGCGGGTTTGCGTCACCATGAAAGGCTCGAAGCCTTCCCCGCGCAGTTCTTGCAGCACGGTCGCGGTGGGGATGTAGCTGTACCGCTCGGAGCGGCTTTCGTGTGGTGCCTCCGCGAAGATGGACGGGGCCACTGCCCGGATTTGGTCATCGGACAAGGGACGTTCCGAACGCAGCACCGGGGAACGGGAAGCGAAGCGGGATGCGAGTTGCATGGCATTTCTCCTGACAAAGAAAAAAGGGTTTGCTGTTCACCGCACACCGGATTCCTAGATTCGGAGCCCAGCCTTTCGGCTGTTTGGTGCGGTCGGCACGAGGAACCCGGTTGGCCCTGTTGCCACCGTCTTTCCTGAGTTCATCGCCCGCGACGGTCAGGAGCGCGCGGACGGGGGCCGTCAAGGAGGCAAGCGCAGGGTTGGTGCGGCCCGCAGCGAAGCGAGGACACGGCCCTGCGCGCCTTGACGGCGCACGGGCGCGGGCTACAGTCGCGGACAAGGTGATGAAGTCAGGGGAGACGGCTGGACATGGCAACGGCCCCTCAACACGCCGATCGCACGGCAAGCGAAGCGCGCAGGCCCGGATCTAGGAATCCGGGCCGGAGGCGTCAGCCGAGCGGAGCGAGGGAACGATGGAAGCCCGAATGGGGCGAGACGCCGCAGGCGGCTCGATGCGCTACGCGCACGACAGCGCGACCGGCCATGTTTCTTGGCCGGGGACGTCCGGACTTCAAGGCTCGATGCACAAGCTCATGCGCCAGTCATCGGGAAACAGGTTCGACAGCGACTGCCGTGGTCTGGCCGATCCGGCGCAGCCGGTTCGGCGGTCTTTGAGGGGCGCCAAGCATTGCGCGGCGGGGATAGCCCGCAGGGCTTTCCCCTGGAGGCAAGCGAAGCGCGCAGCGCCCCGGAAGGCGCGCGAAGGCATCACGCCGAGTCGTCAGGGCGCAGGCTGGATTCCGCAGCCGGCATCCACGGCGATGACGAGTCCAGCAGGTAGCGCGCACCGCGCGCGTACAGACCCGACAGCCCGGTGGGCCGGTAGAACCCGGTGACGCGGTGCCGGAACTGTGCGCCGTATTCGTTGGTGTAGATCACCGCGTCGCCGATCTTGAAGCGCAAGGGTTGTCCGTTCTCCGGTGCGAACGGCTTGAGCGCATCGTGCTGCGCCGTGATTTCGATGATGTAGTCGTGGTGGCTGCTCATGGCATTGAGGAGCGCCTTGCGGCGCTCCCAGGGCCGGGTCAGACAACGATTCGTCCGGCCAGCCGCGCATCGCGCGCGTAGGCGCTCAATCGCTTCTCGGCCCGGAAAGACAGGTCGCGCTCGATCGGCAGGCCCAGCCCGCCGCGCACCGTCGCCAGCTCGCCCAGGCTGACCCAGCCGATTTCCGGTGCCCCCAGGCCCAGGTCGCATAGACCAAAGGCGTGGTCGTGGTCGTCGGGATCAATCTCGGTCAGCAGCCAGGTCGCGCCGGCGTCCGGCGTGAACAGCTTGACCACGGGCGCCGGATCGAAGTCCGCGTTTTCCAAGGATTCGCGGCCGTTGGCCAGCAGCACGATGCGCTGCTCGTCAGTGATGAGTGCGTTGTTCATGGTGAACTCCTGAAAGGTTGCCGGGCGGAATTGCCCGACCCTTCCGGGGCACGGCGCAGCGCAAGCAGTCAGGGGTCAACGACGGCCGCCAGGACGCAAGCGCCATCGGCGCGCAGCCCTTGACGGCGAGAACGCCGTGGCACGATGAAGGGGACAGCAAGACGGCCTCCCTCGCACCTCCACGCACGGGGTTTTTGGCAAGCGAAGCGCGCAGGCCCGAATAGCAATCCGGGCCGGAGGCATCAGCGATGTGAAAGGCGGGCGGTTCTTAAATGCGCGCCCAGTCCCGGTGCAGATCGTCAACGATCATGGGATGACGATGCCCGCCTCGGTCTGCATGTTCGCGCAAGTGAGGATGATCTGGCGGTAGATCAGGGTGATCGTGGGCGATGTCGGAAGAATCACTAGCGGGCCAGAGCCACAGCGCCAGTCCCACTCCGACAAGACCAATCAGCGACATGATGATGAAGGTCGATTGCAGCCCAAAGGCAGCGCCGAAGCGACCGGCCAAGGGATAGCAAATGAGCCAACACGCATGGGACAGGGCGAATTGCGCGGCAAAGACCGCGGGGCGATCCTCGGGATGAGCGGAGCGGCGCAACAGCCGGCCGGAAGGTGTTTGCGCCACGCTGTAGCCGAAGCCGACCACCAACCAGATCACCACCAGAATGGCATAGGTCGGAATCATTGCCCCGGCTGCCGTTCCCACAACCAGCATCGCCGCTCCCGCAATCATGACAGGTCGATCAGCAATCTTGTCGAGCAGGCGAGGCAGCGCGAAGGCCGCAACCATCGACCCGCCTCCGAAGGCCGCCAGCGCCCACGCTACCTCGGATTCGCCCAGCCCGAAGCGTGCCTTCACGATGACCACCGTGTTCACGATCACCATTGACCCCGCTGCTGCCACAGCGAGGCTGATCGCCAGCAGACCCCGAAGGCGCGGCGTGGCGAGGTAAATGCGCGTGCCCCGCGTAGTGCGATCCCATATGCCACGACGCGGGCCGGGAACGGTTGTGGGAAGCCTCACGCTGACCACAAGCGCGGCTGACACGAGGAAGCCGAGAACCGTTCCGGCAAACAGGTTGTGGAAGCTGATGACCGTCAGTAGCGCGGCGGCCAGCATCGGGGAGATCAGGCTTTCCAAATCGTAGGCCAGCCGGGAAAGCGACAGTGCTTTCGTGTACTCGTCTTCGTCGGGAAGGATGTCCGGGATAGTGGCTTGAAAGGTCGGCGTGAAGCCTGCGGACGCCGCCTGCAAGACGAAGATCAGCAGATAGATTTGCCAGATTTCGCTGACAAAGGGCAAGCAGAGCGCAACGGATGCTCGTACTAGGTCAAGGGCAACGAGCAACGACCGTCGCGGCAGCCGGTCGGCGAACGCCTGCGCGACCGGGGCGACTCCGACATAGGCCAGCATCTTGATTGCGAGTGCCGTCCCGAGTACCGCGCCGGCATTCGCCCCGGCCAGATCGTAGGCAAGCAGGCCAAGGGCCACCGTCATCAGGCCGGTGCCGACAAGCGCAATCACCTGAGCGGCGAACAGGTGACGATAGGTACGGTTCTTCAGGACGGAGAGCATCGGCGGGCCTCAGAGCAGTTTGGTCAGTGCCTTCATTTCGGTCAAAACGGAGTCTTCGTCATGGGCCAGGCAATGGTCGATGTGGTCGTGGATCAGGACGCGCTTTGCGGCCGTCACCGCGCTTTCCACCGCCGCGAGCTGGCGGGCGATGTCGAGACAGGATTCGCCACTTTCGATCATCCCTATGACGTGCCGAAGATGACCATCGGCGCGTTTCAGCCGCTTCACGAGATCGGGATGGGTTGAGTGCTTGTGTGTCGCGTTCATGTGGCAATTGTATCCCCCCTGGGGGGATATGAAAAAGTGCGCCGCCCGCGAAGGAGCGACGCACCGAAGGCCGCACGACGCAATCAGCCCGCCGCCGGCGCTGTCATCGACTGCAACTGCTCGATCACGCCAGGCTCAACGAACACGCAAGCCTGCTCGTCCGCGATCGGCACGTTGAACACCTGCGCGAACACCGTGCGCCGCAGATGGGCCAGCCGGCCCGTCCGGTATGCCTGCTCGGGCTTCATGCGCCCGCCAGCCTGCGAGCCGCTGCGCTGCGGATCGCATTCGATCAGCGCGACAAAGCCATCGTCGGCCAGCTTCTGATGCTCGGGGCACAGGCCCCAGCCGGTCGCCGTGTGGCGCTCCATGCTCGCGCGCAGGCGCTTGTCCAGCAGGATCGCGCCGGTGTCGAACGCCGTGCCGCAGACCAGGCAAACGTGCTGTTCGAGGGAAACGTGTGATTTGTCGTTCATGACGGTTCTCCGGTTGCAAGGGCGGAATTGCCCGGAACCGTCGCCCTCACGGCGCAGCGCAGCAGTCAGGGGTCGCAGACGGCCGCCAGGACGCAAGCGCGCAAGGCGCGCGCAGCCCTTGCACGGCGAGAACGCCGTGATACGGTGAAGGGACACAGCAAGACCGCCCCCTCACACCACCCCACGCACGCGGGTTTTTGGCAAGCGAAGCGCGCAGGCGCGGATCAGCGAGCCGGGCCGGAGGCGTCAGTGATGGAAGCCCGACAGGGGCGAGACTCGCGCAGCGAGGCTCGATGCGCAGCACGACAGCGCGACGGCGGCACGCCGGGACGCCCGACTGCTTGAGACAGGACTACTCGTTGTCGGTCTTGCGCTGCTCGATCTGCAACTGCGCCCGTTGCGTTGCTTGTTGCAGCCGCTCCACTAGCACGCCCCTCGGCGGCAAGGCGGTCAGGTACTCGGCGACGTGGATGCCCGACTTGTCCAACTCCAGCAATTCGATCTGCTCGCGCTTCTTGCCGGTGCAAAGGATGATCCCCAGAGGCGAGGCTTCCTCCGGCTCCCGTTCGTGCTTGTCCAGCCAGCGAAGATAAAGCTCCATCTGTCCCTTGAAAGCTGCCTTGAACTCGCCGACCTTCAACTCCACTGCCACCAGCCGCCGCAGCTTGCGGTTGTAAAACAGCAGGTCGAGGTGGAAATCCTCGCCGTCGATCTGGATGCGCTTCTGCCGGGCCACGAAGCTGAAACCCGCGCCCAGCTCCAACAAGAACGACTCCATTTCGCGGATGATCGCCGCCTCCAAGTCGCCTTCTTGCCAAGTGTCCCGCAGCCCCAGGAAGTCGAGGATGTAGGGGTCGCGCATGATCAGGGCGGGCGACATGCGCTGCGCATCGCGCATCTTCGCCAACTCCTGTGCGATCGTCTCGCCCGGCTTTTGAGACAGCGCCGTGCGCTCGTACAACATCGAGTCGATGCGCTCGCGCAGCGTCCGCACGCTCCAGCGTTCGGCGCTCGCCATCTGTGCGTAGTAGTCCCGCTGGAGCGGGTCTTTCAGCGGGATCAGGGCGATGAAGTGCGTCCAGCTCAATTCTCGTATCAGTGATACGAGAATCTGCTCGTCGGGGAAGGTGGCCGCGAACTGCACCATGCGGCGCAGGTTCTGCTCGGCAAAGCTGCCGCCGTACTCCTTCACCAACTGCGCCGCCAGGGTGGGCAGGACTTCCTTGCCATAAGCGCCCCGGCGCCCGTCCAAGACCTGCGTGCGGATGCG
>NZ_JASATD010000070.1:0-8191 GCF_038440115.1 Ralstonia sp. OTU4908
GGGGTCATGCCAAGATAAGGCCAATTCGCTATCATAAGCCCGCCAGTTATGTAGAAGTTTGCATGCATGCCTCTTGGTTATAAAGAGCCTCTGGATTTCCGCCTTTGCCGTCGGCTAGACTGGCCGGCCCTTCAGCGATTGTGGAGATCCCTGTATGGCCACCGTCGAGCGCACTGCCTACCCGCGTTTCCCAAAGGTCTTCTCCACGAAAGAGCTGCAGGCCTGCTACACGCCGACCGCTGAGGAGTTGGACTGGGCAACCCGCTCGACCCGCGGCCAGAGTCCGCGCCTAGGTCTCTTGGTGCTGCTCAAGATCTTCCAGCAACTGCACTATTTCCCCTATCTTGATGCGATTCCCACCGCCGTAGTCGATCACGTGCGAGTTTGCGCGGGGTTGGACCCCGATACGCCGTTCGGTTACGACCGCAAAGTCTCTCCCACGCTGTTCCGGCATTACGTCGTCGTGCGGCAATTCCTCGGCGTGCAACCCTACATTGGCACCGACGCCAATGAGGTCACCATCCGCGCTGCACGTGAAGCGGCCGAGACGATGGATCAGCCGGTGGACATTATCAACGCGACTATTGATGCGCTGATCTTGCAGCAGGTTGAACTGCCTGCGTTCTCAACGCTCGACACCATCGTCGAGCAAATCCATGCCCGCACCCAAAACGCAATGTTCAGGCGGGTCGCACGCCGGCTCTCTGAAGAGGATCGGCAGCGCCTGGACAAGCTTCTCACGCGCGAATTCGCCAACCGGCAGACCGCCTACAACAACATCAAGCGACATGCCCGGCGGCCCTCGCGCAAACACCTGAACCTGCTGATCGAGCATCTGGAGTGGTTGGATTCTTTTGGCGACCTATCCGGCGTCCTGGAAGGCGTGCCTGCCACCAAGCTACGTTCGCTGGCCAACCAGGCCATGGGCCTGGACGCAGCCAACCTCAAGGAAACGCTGCCTGAGAAGCGCTATACGTTGATCGTGGCCTTGCTTGCTCACATGCGCGTGCGCAGTCGCGACGATCTCGCCGAAATGTTTATCCGGCGTATGGGCGCGATCCACAAGCGGGCCCAGGACGAACTGGAATACATCCAGTCTCGCCAGCGCGCCAAGCTCGAAGGCCTTGTCACCGTGCTGGACGGTGTCGTCGATATCGTCGCCGATGGCGGTGACGATGCCCGAATCGGCGCGCAGGTGCGCAAGCTGTTGGCTCCCAATGGCGACCTGGAGCCCCTGCGCGAGCGCTGCGCCGAAGTGCGGGCTTTCAGCGGCAACAACTATCTGCCGCTGTTGTGGCGGCACTTCCGCGCCCACCGTTCGGTGATGTTGCGCCTCGCCCGCGTGTTGGAGTGGGAGTCGACCAGCCAATCACGCACGTTGTTAGCCGGGCTGGAGGTCGCGCTGGAAAACGAATCACTGCACCGGGAGTGGATCGCTGCTGAAGTCGATCTCAGTTTTGCCTCCGAGCGCTGGCGCAAGCTGGTCCGGCGAGCGCACCACGAGGGTCCGCCCACCAACCGGCGCTACTTGGAGTTGTGCGTGCTGTCCCACATGGTCAACGAGTTGCGCTCGGGTGATCTGTGCGTGGTGGGGTCAGACGCCTTTGCCGACTACCGGGGCCACCTGTTGCCGTGGCGCGAGTGCGAGCGGCGCTTGCCAGAGTACTGCGCCAAGCTGGATCTGCCGGCCAACGCGCAGGAGTTCGTCGCGCACCTCAAGCAGTGGCTGGCCGACGCCGCGCAGACGCTGGACAAAAGTTTTCCGGACAAGCGCCAGCACGTCACCATCAGCGCTGACGGCGAACCCTTACTCAAGCGCACCGCTGCGCGCGAAACTCCGCCCTCGGCCGTTGCCTTGCAGCAGGCGCTGATCCGCCGCATGCCGACGCGCAACCTGCTCGACGTGCTGGCCAATATCGAGCACTGGACCCAGTTCACCCGGCACTTCGGGCCGCTCTCCGGCAACGATCCTAAGATCCGCAACGCCGCCGAACGCTATCTGCTGACGATCTTCGCGATGGGTTGCAATCTCGGACCCACTCAAGCTGCGCGCCATATGGGCGATCGCGTCACCCCCCATATGATGTCGTTCGTCAACCGGCGGCACATGAGCCTGGAGAAGCTGGAGACCGCGCAGCGCGAGCTGATCGAGCTGTACCTGCGCCTGGATTTGCCTAAACACTGGGGCGACGGCAAAACGGTGGCCGCCGACGGTACCCAATACGACTTCTACGACAACAATCTGCTGGCCGGCTATCATTTTCGTTACCACAAGATGGGCGCCGTGGCTTACCGGCATGTGGCCGACAATTACATCGCGGTGTTTCGGCACTTCATCCCGCCTGGTGTGTGGGAAGCCATCTATGTCATCGAAGGGCTGCTCAAGGCCAACCTGAGCGTCGAGGCCGACACCGTGCACGCCGACACGCAGGGGCAGTCGGCGGCGGTCTTCGCTTTCACCCACTTGCTTGGCATCAATCTGATGCCCCGCATTCGCAACTGGAAGGAACTGGATCTGTACAAGCCCGATGCCGGCGTCAAATACAAGCACATCGATTCGTTGTTCTCGGCGGTGGTCGACTGGGATCTGATCGCTTTTCACTGGCAGGACCTGATGCAGGTGGCGCTGTCGATCCAGGCCGGCACCATCTCTTCGCCGCTGCTGCTGCGCAGATTGGGCTCGGAGAGCCGCAAGAACCGCCTCTACCTGGCCGCGCGAGAACTGGGCAACGTCGTGCGCACCGTGTACCTGCTCGAATGGGTCGGCAGTCGCGAGCTGCGCCAGGAAGTGACCGCCACCACCAACAAGATCGAGTCGTACAACGGCTTTGCGAAGTGGTTCTCGTTCGGTGGTGACGTGATCGCGGAAAACGAGCCCGAGGAGCAGCAGAAACGCCTGCGCTACAACGACCTGATCGCCTCGGCCGTGATCCTCCAGAACACCGCAGACCTGATGCAGGCCCTACGCACGATGGTCAGCGAGGGCATCAAAGTGAACGTCGCCGACATCGAATTCCTGAGTCCTTATCTGACCCACAACATCAAGCGCTTTGGTGACTACAAGCTGCACCTAGAGCGCGTACCGGAGGCCTGGATTCGCGATGGGTTGTTCGCGGGACCCGCCCGCGCTGTCCGCAGGGCTCGCCATGCCTGAGACCAAGACCCCCTACGGGGATGTCGACAGCGAAGCATTGCAGGGGCTCCGGCAGTCGTTCGATACCCGCACCATTCTGCATGCGGTGGAGTTGCTCGATGGGATTCGAGCACGATGCGCGCCGGACGGGTTGCGCGACGATCTGCTGCGCCTGCACGGCATGGCTCATACCGTGATTAACGACGCGAGCCTAGCCTACAGCACGGATGGACCGACACTGGTTGAACAAGTCGACGCGGTGCTGATGGAGCTTGGCGACTGGCTCGCGGCACTGGAGCGGATGCGCCAATCATTGGAGCCACTGGAACACCTGAGCCCAGCCGACTAGCCGAGCCATTCGGCCCGAAAGCCAACGTAGAAGGCGTCGCCACGCTTCGTTGGCCAGCTCATGGTGGCGCCTTCGATGCGCTGGCTGCCATGGCGATTTGCCCGTTTTCGTGGGTGATGCCGGCAGCCGCCGCGCGTGGAGCATGCCATCGAGAATTGGGTACGCTCAGTTCCAGCCAAGCCGGTGGCTGGCTTGCGTTGCCTGGTGGCGTGCGTCATCTTCCGCGTGGAGGTAGACACTCGTCGTGGCGAGCGACGCATGGCCGAAGTTGTCACGCACGAAGCGCAGGTCCACCTGTTGGTCGGACATGTGCGAGCCGGCCGTGTGGCGCAGCCAGTGGGACGATGCGCTGGCGAGCACGTCAGCCTGCGCGCCAAACTCGGGACCCTGTGCACGCACGCGGTCGGCCGCGAGCTTGAACACCTCCTTGACGATCAGGTGAATCGCCGCGCGCGATAACGGCTTTTCCGGGCCGATCACGGGCAGCAGCAAAGGGCGTGTTTCGCCGATCTGCGGTGACGGCGGCAGGCCGCAGATGCGCCGATAGCGCGCCAGCTCCGCGATCAGTTCATCGGTGGCGGGCACCAGGCGCGTCTTGCCGCCTTTGCCGTGCACCTCGATCCACCAGCGCTCGACGCCCGCCGCGTCCCGGCGAGAGAACACGGCGCCCATGCGCGTGGAGGCGATTTCCGCTAAGCGCAGGCCGGCCAAATACAGCACGGAGAACAACCACCGGCAACGGGCCGCGTGCAGCCGGTCGCGTTCCGTCGCGACGGGCAGGGTTTCGATCGTGGCTTTGACGATGTCCCAATGCGCATGCGTGAGGTAGCGCGTCACGCGCGGGGCTGTCTTGGCGCTGCGACGGCGCGCGAGCGAGAGCGGATTCCCGGCGAGGTATCCGGCTTGCACCAGCCAGGCGAAGAGCGCGTTGAGGATCGTCATCGCATGCCGCACGCTCGTGGGCGACAGTGGACCGGCGAAGGGGCGCCAGTCGGGCGAGCTTCTCGCCAGCTTCTTGCGTGAGGCCATCACCCAACGCCAAGCTGGCTGCGGGTCGGCCAGGAAGCGCTCGTAGAGCAGCAGGTCCTCGTGGGTGAGTGAAGACAGCGGCTTGCCGTGCTGGAGAATCGCCCACAGTATCAGGCGTTCGGCTTCCTTGCGGTAGGTGGCGACCGTGCCGGGCACGCCGGCATAGCGGGCGAGCCACGCAGCCACGGCGGCCAGGTCGTCATCCGCCGTGATTTGGCGGCTCGCTTCGCGTGCGCGGTTGGCGCCGTGAAGGCCCGAGAGCGCTGGCGGGATGCGCAACTGCTCGATGGCCACCGCGGGACCGTTGAACGATGGAACGGGATGGGTCATCGATGCAGGGCCGCCGTCCTAGCGTGCGGGCGTTTCACCACTCGAAGTCCGGCCAGTCTTCGTCGCTGTCGACGAAGGCGGTGGGTGGGATGACATCGGGGCGCAACGTGATATCCGACTTGGCCAAGATCCCGTACATCGGGTCGAACGTCGCCATCACCTTGGGCAGCATCTTGAGGCGCTGTTTGGGCGGCAGTGCAATGAAGTACCGGCAGCGGCTATCGAGCACGCTGTCTAGGTGGACATAGGTGGCGCTCGCAGCGGACCGCGTGCGGTGGATGACTTCATCGGCCAACACCGGCGTGGCGGCGCGCACCGCCGATTCGACCACGTGCTCCAGCTCGAACATGATCGACTGGTCCAGCTTGTTGGTCGGGATGAAGGCCATGGCCTGGCGCAGCACCCCGACTTGCGTCAGGAGTACGGGCCACAGGACTTCGACGCCGTAGATACGGCAACGGTCGTCCTTGGTATCGCCGCGCTGGTCCACGCTGCGCTGCCCCGAATAGGCTTTGCGCACGTCGTACGCCAAGCCGAGCACGAAGCCTTCCTTGTCCTCGATGTAGACGCTTTCCTGCACGACGTAGTGGATGAAGCCGTGCAGGCGCTCCAGCGCCGCGAAATCCCACCACAATGCGACGCCGGCATGGTTCGGCGTCAGTCGGTACTCCAGCATGGTCTTGCTCCCTGTTATCGGTCTTCGCGGGTGTGCCACAGCCGCAGCAGGTAAATGCTCTCGCCCCGGATCTCGTAGCGCATTTCATACTGGCCGACGAGCATGCGCCGCACTTCGCGCGGTTCGAACTGGAACAGTTGCTCGCCCACGCGCGGGTTGGTCAGCAGGATTTCTGGCGCCTTGACCAAAGCCTGCACCGCGCGCGCGGCGGCCGGCCTGTTCACCGGCGCGAGAAACTCATACAGGCGCGTGAGGTCTTCCTGCGCCTTGCTGGTCCACTGCAGTTCCATCAGCGCGGCACCGGCTCACCGGCACCCAGGCTGTCCGCCCAGGCCTGCACGGCCTGGTGGCCAATGACGCGGCCGGCGTCCACGTCGGCCAGCGCCTCGCGGGTGAGGCGGTCGCGCTCCTCTTCCTGGGCGATCCAGGCCGACAGTGCCTGTTTCATGATCCAGCCGCGCGAGCGTTCGAGGCGGTCGGCCAACTGGTCCACCTTCTCGGCCAGCGGCACTGGGACATGTGCGGTCAATACGCGGGTTTCGGCTTTGGACATGGCGTCCTCCTGAAATCGGGTCAATGCAGCGGAGTGCTGGGCCTGCCGCCGTCAACGAAACTTGATCGTGCCGGAGCCAGCCACGTGGTCGTCCCAGCGCAGCGGGTTGCCCCGCACGACGATGTCACCCGAGCCGGCCACGCGGGCGCGCACCTCGGTCCGCACGAAGGCGTCAATGTCGCCGGAACCCGCCACCGACAGGTCGGCCGACTCGGCGATCAGCGCACTGGCATCGACATCGCCAGAGCCCACGACCTGCACGTGCAAGCGGGCGACGTGGCCGCTGGCGGTGATATCGCCCGAACCCGGGATTTCCAGGTCCAAGGCGTCTTGCTGCAGATCGAGCAAGGTGACATCGCCGCTGCCCTTGATCTTGATCGCCGGGAACTCGGGCAGCGCGATGCCGACCACCGCGCGCGGCTGGTGCAGGGAAATGGCCGGCCCGGTGGGCTTGCCGTTCACGATGTCGCCCAAGACCACCGAGCCGACCGTGCCGTGGAAGGTCATGTGGCTGCTGCCGAAGCGGATCGACACGCCTTCGCGCTCGATCACCAGTTTGTCGCCTTTGTAGGCGGTCCGGACCGAGGTCACCGCATCCGCCGTTTCGCCGGCAACGACCAGCGTTGGCGTGTCCGCGCGCCGGAACACCATGTCGACCGAGCCTTTGACGACGATCTTGCGGATCGGCTGCAGGGGACGCTCCTCCTTGAAGGCGGCTTCAAGGCGATCCCAGCCGGTACCGGTGGAGGGCATATCGGAGAGATTCATGAGGTTCGGCGTCATCCAATCATGTCGATTAGAAACCAATCATAGTGATTCAACGTAGGACAATCAACCGCCTGCGAGGTCACCTCGGGCGAGGCGTATTGTGCGGGGCCAGTGCGCAGTATAGTCTAGACAGAAGCGTACTTATGTCTCAAGTTTGTACTTGAAATTATGAAATCACGCGGTTTACGGCATATTATTGACTCATTCGAACTGAAATCCAGGCCCGTCATGACGCTTGACCCCGCATCCACCGCCGAAGACCAAGCGCTGCAGGCCGATATCGCGGCGCTGCGCGGCCGTTTCACCGAGACGCGGGAGCTGTACCGCGAAGTCTGCGCGCTGCTGTTTTTCCGCTATGGCGTCACACCGACGGCCAACAAGCTCTACAGTCTGGTGCGCAAGGGCAGCATGAGCACACCTTCCCACGTGCTGAACCGGTTCTGGCAGGACCTGCGCGACAAAACACGGGTGACGATCGACCACCCAGATCTCCCCGAGGCCTTGAAGCAGGTTGCCGCCGAGGCAGTGTTGGCCATCTGGCAAGCGGCCTCGTCCGCGGCGGCCACCGAACTGGCCGCACTGCGGGCCGAAGCGCGCCACCAGGCGCACGCCGCCGAAGCCGCGCGCGACCAAGCCACTGCGGAAAGCGAAACCGCGCGACAAGCGACCGCGGTCATTCAGGCACAGCTGGACTCGGTGCGCGGGCAGCTTGCCGCGCTTCAAGAAATGCTGTCTGCTGAGCGCCAGGGCCACGCAGCAACCGAAGCGCGTCTGCAGGAGACCCGCCGGCAGTTGGACGAGGCGGCACAGCAGCTCACACAGGCTCGGGTTGAATTTGGCGCGCAGCTCGATCGTGAGCGGGCCCGCGCGGATGCAGCAGAAGAGCGTGCCGCCAGCCACGAGAAACGTGCGTTGCGCGAGATCGACCAGGAGCGCACCGCCCGTCAGAAAAGCGACAAGCTGGCCGATGAGCTACGTGCGCAGGTTGTGGCCGCGCGTACCGCGATGCAAGAAAGCGCCGTGACACATGCCAATGCGATCGGCACGTTGCGCATGGAACTGGGCGCAGTGCGGCAGCAGGCGGAGGGAGCCGCCACGCGGCAGCGTGAAACGGCCGAAGAACTGGTGCAGACCCAGTCGTTGCTGGAGGAGGCGCTACGGCGGGCTGAGCGCGCCGAAACCGAAGCGGAAACAACGCGCCGGCTGGTGAGCGAGTTGAAGAAGGCAACACCAGGACGCGTTGGCCAGCGGACGAAAGCGCCGTGATCCTTAATTACTGAAACGTATGATTCGCGCCGCCTTCATTACTTGAAGGCTTATGATAGCGAACTGGCCTCATCTTGGCATGACCCC
>NZ_JASATD010000071.1:0-7483 GCF_038440115.1 Ralstonia sp. OTU4908
CGGCACGCCGCGAATTGTTCCCACTCTGCGGCGGAAAGCCGCCACTTGTCGGTGCAGCCGCCAGCTCGCGCTAGCGCGTGCTGGCGGCTATTTGGCCCATATGAACCAATTGGATCAGGTGAACCAAATGGTTCACCTGATCCAAAATCGCCCTCTACAGGGTTAAATGCAAACGCCCCACGGCTTGCCGTGGGGCGTTCATACTTTTTCGAGCCTGGCCGCTTCGCCAGCGTAGCCGCTCAGCGCGCCCTCGTTCTCCAAACGCGCGGCAGAAAGCCTGCGCGCCAGATTCCCAGCAGGCTAGTCGCGGTGAATCCAACCTGTTGCACCAAAAGTCCATATCGACCGATCCCGATAGCAAGTCCGGCCATCGCTAGGTTTGCGGCGAGGAACCACAACCAGCCATAACGAGAAACGCGGGTGTGCGTGGCCAACAGAAATGCGCCGGTCAAGCCCATGAGGGCTCCACCCCATTCAAGAATCGAGAGAGCATTCACGGTCGCACCTCCGCAATGACGTTGCCAAAATGCACAGTCCTACCTTCGTTCCAAAGCTCGATTGGATAAAGGCCAACAGCCGGTTTGGCAAGCACACTCACTACCGTTCTCCGCTCAAACATGCCGGCATGCGGACCATCGATGTACTGAACCCCACACCTTCCATCAGGGAGACACGCGATTCGCTTCCGGCAGCCTGAATGCGCCTGGAATTCTCCCAGCGCGTCTAGCCCCGGCTTGTCGACGTAGAAGGTCATTTCCGATTCCGGTTGGACGCCCTGTTCGGACAGCCCGTGTTCCTGCCGGTATGCCTTGTTGCGGATCGTCTTACCAGTCGGCCCGAGAAGATACACAGAACCGTGGAGTGTTAGAAACTCAGTCGCCATTCCGCGCCCCGTTCAGTCAAGCAAAACACGAGTAGCCACAAGATCATCACGGCGCAGCTTGTCGCTCGAACCGCCAGAAATGAGACAGTGGAAGACGGGCACACCCAGGCGAGTCGCGGGCAGCCATTCGCCGGGCACACCGCGCTCCGGTGTCGTGCCGGCAACCGGACGAATGTTCAGCTCCTTCAGCTTCGCCCGCGCCTCGGCGTCCTTGGCTTCCAGCCAACAGAGGCTGTAGGTGCTTCGGAAGTTATGCTCCATGTAGAACAGGCGCTCGGCCGGCTCTTCATCGAGTTCAGGGTGATAGATCATCACGCCCCCAATCGGTCATCATAGGTAAATTATATTTACCGTATCTCGTTTTGTCTATCCCTTGTTCAATTGATTGTTTCGATCAGAGATACCGCCCAATAGCCGCTATCTCTTTCACACTGGTGTCAGGCGAATAGATCGAGCTGGTCAGCTCTCTCGATTCGTCTTGCCACAATCGCGTCACGCTGCACCTCGATTGGCGTCGGCGTACTGGCTGGCTCTGGCATGGGTTCTCCCATTGCTGCATCAGTCTCGCCCTGCTTGCGGTCGCTTTCCACACGCTCGCGCCGGCTAAGACGCCTGTCCCACCTCCCCAGTACATGAGCTGGCGTCACCCAATGGCCCCAAGTCTTGTCAGGCCAAAGCGCGTTTCCATGAATCACGATTGCCGGAATGTGTAGCAATGTGAATTGGATGTAAGCCATGTGCACTGCGGTCAAGTCAATGTCTGTCGTAGTGACGTGCATTACCTGCTGATAGTTCATGCCCTGGTCTTGGATAGCGTTGGCCGTTGCGATCACCATCGCGCCGGCCCCGGCCGCTGGCTCATTGAGCGTGAAGAATCCCTCTCGTTCAATCACGGCCGCTACGTCACCCAACACAAGCTTCGCCATAAGGTAGGAAACCTCATAGGGCGTAAAGAATTGTCCCTTCCAGTGGTCGCCCAGCTCCATCGCCATGAAAAGTTGCCCTAGGCAGTCGCACATTCCAGCGCTCAACGCCTCGACAATGCAATTCAGCATGGCGGGGAAGCGCGCAACTTCTTCCCGCTCATAGCGAGCGACGATTTCCATGTAGCGCGCCTCACGTGCCTCGAATTGGCTGCGGTCAACAGAATTGCTGATGCTGAGGGCTGCCACCTCGCAAAAGTCGCGGAAAACCTCGTGCCGGCGATAGCGGCGCGAGTTCATATCGATCAGCTTCACAAACTCTTTCTGTGCGGCATCCAGTCCGGCCGACTGCGTTCTCTTAGCCATTTCTTCGCTCTCTCAAGGGTGAGAGAACTATACTTTCGGTATCTCGTTTTGTCTATCTATAGGTGACAAAAAAAGCCCTGGCATACTGTCCGCCAGGGCAAAGTTTGCGCCTCCGGGGGGCTGGCGCATTCAGTGAGGGTTGGATTCGTGCACAAACCGGATGATTGCGCCTTCCAGCGACGCCGCCACGTCGGACATGTCGGCTTTCAAGCCGGCACCACGTACGGCGTCCGTAGCGGCGTGGAACGCCGCTTCAACGGCTTGCTTCTGCTCGGGTGGCAGCTTGTCGCGCAGCTCGAACCACTGCAAATCTTGTTTGGTCATTGGCATGGTGTAGATACCTCGGGTGTTTGATCGCTAGGCGGTGGACAGGGCAGGGGAGTCAGCGGCTTGGCAGGCGCTCGCCAGGTTCTGCCGAACGCAGAACCACGCATTGGCCTGGAACTTGGGTGACGTTCCCCGACTCGTCCAAGTCGAAGCAGGTGCCACCGGCATCCCGCACACCACCGTCAACAATGCGGATTGGCGGTTTCGCATCCGCCTTGCCTTGATCGCGCAGCGGATCAATAGAGCGTTGCTCGCTGTAGACCGTAATAACAGTGATAGGGCGGGCCGCCGCCAGCGTGAACGCCTGAGCGCTAGTTGCGCACATTGCCAGGAGAATGGCGCATGCAGAGAGAATCGATTTCATGATGGCTTCCGTGTCTGGTTAGTTAGGCGTTGGGGTCAAAGTGCGGTACAGCGTTGCCAATGCGCACCGCAATGTGCTTAATCTCGGTTGCGCGCGGTACGCCAGGAATTGCGCACAGTTCGCCCGCGTCGCCGGGTGCGTAGTCGATACGCGATCCAACAATGTTCTTCGGATCGACCACCTCAACGTGCGCCCAATACGATCCGTCTGAGCAACGCGAGACCTCGATGTGTCCGCCGGGAAATTGAATTACGCCTGTGCTCGGTTCCGGGTTTCGCTTGTCGCCCTTAAACGTGATCTGCACCGCGTCTTCCGAGTGGGTTACTTTTGCTCGTGCCATCGCGAAATTTCCTTGTCAGCTTTGCTCATCGTCTTCGGAATCGGAAGACTCTCCATCGCTCAGCAGGCTTTGCTGACGCGGGTCGCCCTCGGCTCCAGCTTCGGGGCCGCGAATCTTCTCCGCCTCGGCGTGTAGCTCCATCAGCTCTTTGAGATACCGCGCGGATACGGGGATCGTCTCGTCGTCGCTTGCGAGAGCAACTTTCCCGCGCAGTTCGTCCGGCATCGCGGAGATCATTTCTCCGACGTTCTTGGCATAGCGGTTTGCAAACTTCGCGGGCAACCGGCGCGCGGACTCGGGATTGCGGGCAGCATTCGTTACTCGCCGCGTGACTTTCTTCGGCTGCCCGTCGCTTGTATCGTCGCCAACGCCACGCGCTGAGTCAGACAGCTCTTGAAGAAGCTTGCCGGCGTCGTCGCCATGCTCGCGGATCGCATCGAGGGCAGCGCCTACCGAGACCCGCTCAAGCGCCAGCAGGTTTTGCACGTCGGTATTTGCGTTGGCGAGTGTCAGCGCCTGCTCAACGTGCGTGATGGAAACGTGCCGCCTCGCGCAAATATCCTGCTTACTCCAACCGAAGTGCAGAAGGCGTTTGTAGCCGAGACCCTTTTCCAGAGTAGACAGGGGACGACTGCCATCGCCAGAACCGAGCATGTGCACAACGCGGTCGGCGTTGTTTCCGTCCACCTCGCGAACGTCCACCTTCCGGACTTCATGACCCTCCGCAATCGCCAGCATGATTGCTGCGTGGCGACGGTGCCCGTCGTCAATGATCTGCGTGCCCTTGTGCACATCGATGGGCGGGAACACCGCGCCCGCAATGTACATCTCCTTCAGTGCATTGATGGATTCTTGAAGAGCGGGCGTCTGAATGCGCAGGTTGAACCCCGGCTCAACCTTAAGAATTCGCGGATCGGCCTGATAGATGGTCTTCTTGGAGACTGCATCGTTGCCCTTGTCTTCCGCCATTTGCTTCAGCGACTGCGGTTTGGTGCTCATTGTGTAACCCCCTGTCAGTGCTTGTTCGTTCACCATGGGAATAATTCTATCTTGCGTATCTCGTTCTGTCTATCGCTATTGCGATTGAATTTTGCGATTGCCTTGATTCGCTGATAGCCGTCATTTCTTAGACCGAAGAAAAGGCCCGCTGCTCGGGCCTGCCTCTTCTATTTGCCGGTGCCATCTATCGCCTACGCGGCAGCAACAATGTCGTTCACCGTGAGACAGCCCGCGAAGATTCGACCGCTCTTATGCCAACCTTCGCGCGTTCCGCAGGGATATGTGCCAACACATCGGAAATCGTGCTTCTTCGAGGCCGTTTCAACCGTCACAATCGCACCGCTTCGAGTGACGTATTTCCCTGGTGCAGTAATGATGGTGGGGAGCAACACAAAGGGAGCGAAGTATGCAGAGGCCATCGCTACCCCCCTCAGAACTGCGGTGCCGGGATTGCTTCGCACCCGATGTCATAGTTTTCGATAAGGTGCTGGTAGCTCTCGCGTGCTTCCGCGCCCCTTTTCCGCAGGAAGGCAAGATGAGATTCCTGTGTCATGTGGTCAGGCGTGACGCGCCCCGTATAGAACAGCGCCAGGGATCGCACGTGTTCACCTACGTCAGCGGCCTTGACCGAGCTGTGATACAGGTCGTAGCGACCTTCATAGAGGAACCCGTCTTGAAACTCGATCGCGAAATCGCACTTGTCGTAGCCACCGTTGGCGGGTGCCGTCGCGCTCCAAGTCTTCAGAATCCGATTCGCTTGCTCAAACGTGCTGCACTCTGCCGGCCGCCCACAAGCATCAAACGGGCCTTCTGCACGAGTAACAACGATGGTTTTGATTGCAATCTTGCTTGCTGCGGTCATGGCGCAATTCCTCTTTCCGTTGGCAGTGTCTGTCTCGATCACCATGAAAGAATTATAGTTTTCGTATCTCGTTTTGTCTATCTCTAATCGATTGATTGTTTTGATGCCGCATGCTGCCTGATAGCGCGCATTCATCGCCCACGGACCTTGATAGACCCCCCTTATTGCAAGCCAGCTTTGCCGTTGATAACCGGCCAGGCGTACTCCGCTGGTGCTGTCCCTTGCCCGACAGTCCGGGGGACTGTCGGGTGTGCCGGTAGGGGCCGGGGCGGTAGCCCTCGGGGCCGCACAAGCGGCCACGACCCCGTATCCCGGCACAGGACACCAGCGGCCACCAACCCTTGCGGGACCATCGCCAAAACGAAAAACGCCCCTCGGCATTCACCAAGGGGCGTCATGGCCGTTCCTTCCCAGGGGTGTGCTACGACCCCCAGGTCAGAAGCGCTTTCAGGTTATCGGCGTCCAAATGTCCGCAGCCTTCATCAGTGCGGACCACCTCGCGGCCGTCTACATCAACGGTTATAACGTCGCCGTAGATGCCGTGCGTGTCGCTGCAAGGATCGCAGGACCACGAAATCGATGCGTTATATTCGGTCAGCAACGTTTGAAGCTTTTGCAGAAATTCGGCACGACGCTTTGCGGTCTGTTCGGTTGTCACCACGGCTTGCCTCTCTGCTCAGTTGTCCACGCACGTGCAGGCGGATTCAATGAAGTCACTCGCCAGGCAACGAGGAACATCCCAGCCCCAATCGGTGCGCAGAACGTCCTGCAAATCCTCCACTGCATTGCTGTTGCTCGCGTTGCGTTCTTTCACCTCTGCGATCAGCGCGCGCAGCTCAGTTGGAATAGTCATCTGCATTTTCATCGTCATTCCCCTTCCAGCCAGTAGCGTTAAACGGCGATGCCCTTGTCGGCCTTGTCGGCAAGAATCACGCGGCCGTCGATCACCTCCAGCACAGCCGCGCCGGGGTTTCCTTCCATAAAGGCGTTGGCCTCACGCGTGCCGGCCTCGCTGTCTGGAAACTCGGCCACGATGGCGAACGAACGGTCAAAAAGGGTGTGGCGCTTATGACGGGGTTGCGTACCGTTTTGAGGTTGCTTCATGCTTTCATCTCCCTCGTTGAGCATGAATCAATCATAGCTTGTGTATCTCGTTACGTCTATCCCAAATTGATTAATTTATTCAACTTGCATGACTTTCCGATAGGAAAAGAGAAACGCCCTCGGCTTTCGCCAAGGGCGTTCTCTCTTGCTTCCTCGGGTGCAACGTCAGTCGATCACTACCAACGTCCCACCTTCGCGCTCTGCTGCGGCCTTGGCGAGCTGTTCGTCGGTGTACTCCGTGGCTGCCAACCAATCAGGGCTCCACGTGTTCCACGCGGTCAGATACTTGCCATCGCGGCGAATGATGAAGACGGGCACGGCTTTCCCTCGCGTTATCAGTGGCGTCGGCTAGGCAGTCGCGGGCTTGCTAAGTCGGATCATCTCTGCCCGCAGTTCGTTGTAGTCCATCGACATAATTTTTGCCTTTGCTTCGATCTTCGATTCCAGGCTGTCAAACGGGTTGATGTTTGCAACCAAAACCTTGCGCGCCGTCTGGCAGAACGCCAGTGTGTCAGAACCGCCTTGGTTCGGGCTGTATTGGTTATCGCGTGCCATTGCCGTTCCCCTGTTGGTCAGCCGTAGACGATGTGACCAAACATGGCCGCCTGCAAGATCAGGTCGGCCAGCTCGCCGTCCACCTGACCGGCATCATCCTCGACTACCGCCACGAGTAGTGCACCACTATGCGAGCTGTGCACGTTCGCATGGTCTTCGGGCTTGTCCATGTCGCGCGCCATGATGCGGCGCATGCCTTCCGCCAGATCAGTCAAGCCAATTTCTTTGCGACTAACCGCGCTATCTGCATCCCCATACTCGGTCACGCGCACGCGTGCATGCTCCGGGCCGTGCTCGCCTTCGTAGCGTTCCAGCGTCTTGAATTGTGCCCAATAATTGGAGCCACCTTCTACGGCCGTGCACAGCACGTCGCGGAGAAATTGCTCGGAAACCGCCAGCTTCAGATTGATATCCATCATCACTCCCTTTTTTCAGTTGGGTAGACTGAGTGCTTCGCGACGGTCCGCCGTGGTCAGAACCTTGTTGACCTCGTTCAGCTTCTCGTAAGCCACCGCAGGAACGCTCGCATTCCATTGCAAACCGTACTGGCGCACCAGCTCACGAAATGCATTCATTGCTTCGTCGCGCGTCATGCTTCATCTCTCTCGTTAACCATGGGACTATTATAGTTTGCGTATCTCGTTTTGTCTATCTCTAATCGATTGATTGTTTTGATGCCGCACGCTGCCTGATAGGGTGCATCCATCACCCACGGACCTTGATAGACCCCCCTTATTGCAAGCCAGCTTTGCCGTTGATG
>NZ_JASATD010000072.1:0-5893 GCF_038440115.1 Ralstonia sp. OTU4908
GCCGGATCAAGGCGGCCTCCAGATCGGACTCCGAATACTCGTCCTTGAGGTCGAGGAACTCCAGCACATAGGGGTCTTTGATGGCATCGCCGGGCGCGACGGCATCTTCGGGCTTGGCCACCGCGCCCTTGGCCAGCATCGCCGCCTTGTTTTTCGACAGCGCCGTGCGCTCGTAGAACTGGCTGCCGATCTGCCGATCCAACTGGCGCACGCTCCAGCCGCCGCGCAAGGCCTCGGCTTCATAGAACTGGCGCGCATGCTCGTCCTTGACCGACAACAGCCGCACATAGGCCGACCACGGCAGCGTGAAGACCTGCGCCAGCTCGTCCAGCCGCCAAGGCCGCACTGGCTCCGGGGAAGATTCGCCAGACACTGTCTGGCGAATTGGCCGGGTCAGAAAAAACGACCGCATCTGCTGCAGGTTCTGACGGCTGAAGCCACGGCCGAACTGCTGGGTGAGGTCGCTTGCCAGCCGCTCGATCAACTGCTCGCCATAACCCGCGCGCCGCTTGCCCTGTTGCTCGGCCTCCACGATGCGGCGGCCAATCTCCCAGTAGCTGGCCGTCATCAGCGCATTGACGCTGCGCGCTGCCGTCTGGCGCGCGGCATCGAGCAGATCCACGATGCCGCCGTGGATGCCGGCGTAGCCGGCAGGCACGGCGGCGGGTGCGACTCCCGCCATCGCAGGCGCCTTCTTGGTCATGCAGCCACCTCCGCAGGCCGCTGCGCCTCGGTGATCGTCTTGCGCCGGTTCGCCACCAGCTCGGCCGCCTTGCGCACCGGATCGTCCTCGGTGTGGACGTAGCGCATGAACATCGCCACGGTCTTGTGCGCCGTCAGCGCCATGCCGACCTTGACCGGGATGCCCGAGTTGGCAATGTCGGTCGCGGAGCGGTGGCGGATGCCATGCGTGCCGACGTGCGTGGCGCCCGCCGCCTTGAGGGCGCGGCTCCAGCCGCCGTAATACTCGCCCGTGGTCAGGTGCTTGCCGGGATGGCTTGGAGACGGCAGCACATAGGGAGTGCCTTCCTGCCGTGGCGCCGTCGAGAGCAGTCGATAGGCTTCCTCGCTCATGGGCTTGGACATGCCGCCCGTCTTGCTGTCCGGCCAGACCACGCGGCGGTTGTCCAGGTCCACCCAATCCCATCGGAGCGTCACGATTTCGGAGCGGCGGCCGGCGAACTCGAATTGAAGGCGGATCGCCAGCGGGATGACGTAGTTCTCCAGACCCTCGGCTTCGATGTGCTCCAGTCGCCGAAACAGCTTGCCCATGTCCTCGTCGCTGATGAGGTGGGTGGCCTTGCCGTTGGGGTACATCGGGACGTGGCGGCAGGGGTTGGTGCCGTCAGGCCGGTGGCCCCACACCTCGGCCAGGTTGAACATCTTGCGCATCACGCTGAAAGCACGGTTGGCCTCGGCCGGCTTGTGCGCCATCTTCTTCATCGCCGTGGCCACGTCCGGGCGCTTCACGTCCTGGACCTTCAAACGGCCCAGCATCGGAACGATGCAGCGGTCGATGACGGCCTGATACCCGCGCTGGGTGCTGGGCTTGTTGCGCTGCTTGGAGTAATCCTCCATGAACTTGGTACACAGCTCCTTGACCGTGGGGGCTGAACGGGCGGCGGCCTTGGCCGCGCTGGGGTCGCCGCCCCGGCGCACCTCGGCCAGCCATTCCTGGGCCAGCGAGCGGGCCTGCTCGACGGTCAGTTCCCCGTACAGGCCCAGGGCGGGCTTGCGCCGCTCGCCAGCGTTCGTGCGGTACTGGAGCATGAACACCTTGCGGCCCGCTGGTGTAACCTTGCACAGGAAGCCGGGCACCAGCGTGTCCCGGAGTTCGACGGCCTGCGCCTGGGGTTGTGCCGCATCGACTGCGGACTTGGTGAGCTTGAGTTTTGCCACGATGACTCCTCGGAAAGACCCGATTCCCAAGAGCCATGTAGGGGCCATCAGAGGGGAAGCCGGGTCAGGTTTCGGAAAGCACCGGCATATGTTGGACTCGCCTAAGTTATTGATAAACCTGCTGTATCGGGCTTCGGCGTAGTCCAGCAAAGTTCGGTGCTGGAGTCATGGTGAAATGAAAAAAGCCGGTCACAGGGACCGGCTTTCTTCAGGCGGCGGACACGGTGTCCGCCATGCAGAGTCATCGGCCAAGCCGATGTCTACGCGGGCAATCGAACGGACTCAAACCACGGCTATATGCGCGCGCTTGACCACGACCGGTTGCGGCAAATCCTCCAATCCGTGAGATCGCTGCACGCCGTCAGCAATCAGTACGCGCGCGGCATCCTGGATCCGCTCTTGACCAGCCTCGAAGGCTGCCTGAAGCGACAACACCTGATCACCTTCCAGGCCCTCCCAAAGCGCCTCACGCGTTGCCACGCAAGTCACCTTTTCGCCGTCGACGAGTGCGTCGAACAGCAGGCCTTCGTTGTTGATGTCGTACGCCTCTTTCTTTTCGAACTTGATTTCCATCGTCAAAGCCCTCCGATTGCAATGGACAACAACGCACACGCTGTTGCGTGGAAACCCTGCGGGGGGGCCGGCAAGGTTTCGTCAGACATTGTGTCTGGCTGCGCAAATCATTTTAACCACAGCTTGCGATGCACGTGCGAGCGCTATTTGCAGCGCAGCCAGCCAGCGAGCGGCGGCTTGAAGCCGCCATCCCAAGCGGCATCAGGCCTTGGGAGGCCCGCGGTCGAAGCTATGCTTTTTTGTCAGGGTCGCGCACGTGCCCGCTGAGCAAAGCAAAAGGCACATGCAAGGCCCGTGCCGGATACGAAGCCTAAGTACGCGCGCTAATGCAACCACATGGATTGCGACGCCTTGATGTCAGTGCCGGAAGCGCTGAAAACCGTGCCCTATAAAGTGCGCTGATTGAACGCAATACACCGGCGTTGTAATAGTTTCTCGCCGACTGAGGCCAGTTCTGCTCAGTCGGCGGCCCGAACGACAGTGTTTGGCTGCGTGGCAGCCATGTCGTCAGGGAATGGGCGCGCGTTTTTGATCAGTGCACCGTCTCGGAAACCGGTGCCGGTCCGGGCTCCGAACCGTGCAGCAGCGAACGACGGCGCGCGTAGCCGAAGTACACCACCAAGCCAATCAAGACCCACACCACAAAGGCGATCCAGGTGACAGCCTGCAGTTGGCTCATCAGGAACAGGCACAGGCCGATCGCCAGCAGCGGCACCACTGGCACGCCAGGGCAGCGGAAGCCGCGATGCAGGTCTGGACGGGTCCGGCGCAGCACCAGCACGGCCACGGCGATCAACGAGAAGGCGGCGAGCGTGCCGATGTTGATCAGTTCAGCCAGCACATTCAGCGGAACAAATGCGGCGATCAGCGCAAAGACAATCCCCACGACCCAGGTGTTGAGGAACGGCGTCGAGTAGCGCGGATGAATGTGCGACAGGCGCTTGGGCAGCAGGCCGTCGCGCGACATGGCGAAGATGATGCGCGTCTGACCGTAAGCCATCACCAGGATCACGGTCGTCATGCCAATGATGGCGCCCAGATCGACAAAGCCCGCCACCCAGTTTTCACCGGCCACTTGGAGCGCCAGCGACACCGGGTGATCCACGCCCGCAAACTTCGCGAATGGCACGATGCCCGTCATGATCGCGGCCACCACCACATAGAGGATCGTGCACACCGCCAGCGAACCAATGATGCCAATCGGCAAATCGCGCTTGGGATTGCGCACCTCTTCGGCCGCGGACGTCACCGCGTCGAAGCCGATGAACGCGAAGAACACGATGGCCGCAGCGCCAAACACGCCCTCCATGCCGAACGGCATGAACGGCTGCCAGTTGGCCGGCTGCACATGGCGCACACCCACGACGATAAACAACAGCACCACCGTCACCTTGATGGCCACCATGATGTTGTTGGCGCGGGCCGATTCGCGAATGCCGAACGACAGCAACGTCGTGATCAGCAGCATGATCACCAGCGCCGGCAGGTTGAACAGCGTCTGCACGCCCGGAATCGCGCCAGGCGCGGCCGTGAGCGCCACCGGGAGATGCAGGCCGAAGCCTGAAAGCAGCGACTGGAAATAGCCGGACCAGCCCACCGAAACAGCCGATGTGGCCAGGCCATATTCGAGCATCAGATCCCAGCCGATGATCCAGGCGACCAACTCGCCCATCGTGGCGTAGGCATACGTATAGATGGAGCCCGACACGGGAATGGTCGAGGCAAATTCGGCGTAACACAGCGCGGCAAAACCGCAGGCCAGCGCCGCGACGATGAAAGACAGCGTGAGCGCCGGCCCCGCTGTCAGCGCGCCGGTGCCGGTCAGCACGAAGATACCGGTACCGATGATGGCGCCGACACCAAGCAATGTCAGGTCGAGGGGTCCGAGGACTTTCTTCAGGCCGGTATCGCTGTGGCCCGCGCGGATCATGTGATCCACGTTTTTGGTGCGAAACAAACTCATTGACTGCGTCTCCTGTCTGCGTGCGGCCGAATGTGACGGCATGCACTGTCGTGCACGTGTGGTGCGCGGCGGCGGATTATGCAAAAAAGCGGGCATTTTACCCGCAGGCGACATTCCGCCCTTCTATCGCCATGAAGCAGACAGGAAAATAGGACAATTCGTACCCGATTGGCGGGCCGAGCGGTTCAATCTCAATCGGCGGCAGCAGGGTCTTCGGCAAACAGCAGTTGCTGGCGCGCATGCGCGTCGGACTCGTATAACCGCACGCCCACGCCCAGCAACCGGACGGGAATGCCGCGACGCTCAAACCCTTGCGCGAGCAATTTGGAGAACACCGGCAAGGACACCTGCGGCGAGATGCATTCCACCGTCGTGCCACGAAAATCGGCAAAACGAAGCTTGACGTAGGTTTTGTGGATCATGTTGCCGGCGCGAGCGCGCTCGACGCGGGCGGCCAGCTGCTCGACGAGAACGCTCAGCTCACGCTGGCAGTCATCGAGCGTGCGCAGATCGGTGGCGTAGGTTTCTTCCACGCTGACTGATTTGCGGATCTGCGAAGGCTGCACTTGCCGATGATCGATGCCGCGGCAAAGGTCATGCAGCCGGAAACCGAACACCCCGAAATGCTGCTGCAAGCGGTCGGTGCCCCAGGCGCGCAAGTCGCCGCAGGTCTCCGCGCCGAGGCGACGCAGCTTGGCCGCCGTCACCTTGCCCACGCCGAACAGGCGGTCGACGGGCAACTCCGCCACAAACCCGTCGATCTGCTCCGGCCGCACGACGAACAGGCCATCGGGCTTATTCCAGTCACTGGCAATCTTGGCGATAAATTTGTTGGGTGCAACGCCGGCCGATACGGTAATGCCGATCTCTTCACGCACGCGGCGGCGGATGTCTTCAGCGATGCGGGTGCCGCTGCCCGCGAGCAACGGGCTGTCGGTCACGTCCAGATACGCCTCGTCCAGCGAGAGCGGCTCCACCAGCGGCGTATAGCTGTGATAGATGGCGAAGATCTGGCGCGCGACCTGGCGGTACTTCTCCATGGACGGCGGCACGATCAGCAAGTCCGGGCAACGCTTGACAGCCTGCGCCATGGGCATCGCCGAATGGATGCCAAATTTGCGCGCTTCGTAGTTGCAGGTTGCGACCACGCCGCGGCGCTCAGGCCGCCCACCGACGGCCAGCGGCTTGCCTACGAGGCGCGGATCGTCGCGCATCTCGATGGCAGCGTAAAAACAGTCGCAGTCGCAGTGGATGATCTTTCGCACGGCACAAGGCCAGAACCGGCTGCGGGAGGCAGCATCGGCGTCGGGCTTGCTCGTTCAGGAGGAACGCAAGCCTATCAGCTTCCAACGGCTGCGCATGCAACGCCGCGCAACAATGCATTTCGCCGATATTGCGACGCAACATCGGCGATTGAGAGGAGCAAAAGAAAAGGTAATTCCCACCCAAACCGGACCA
>NZ_JASATD010000073.1:0-5824 GCF_038440115.1 Ralstonia sp. OTU4908
CAAACTTAGTATGTCGGGGGTTTTGTTGCGCGGGCCTTTCACTGCCTTACATTACTTATAGGGCAAGTTATCCACAGGCTCTGTTGCGCACTTGCTTCCGATCACTTTGTTGCGTTGGAGCACGTCGACTGACGCAACACCCCACTCACTGCCTCAGCACGCTGCTACGCCGTAGGTGGTGGGGTCTCATCGGAGGGGGATGGCCCCGAGGGCAGGGGCGTCACGCTGGCCACCGGCAACGCGCCAAGTACCTCAAGCTGCTTGCGTGCTGCGGCGTAATGCTCGTAGAAGGCCGCCCACTTGCTGAAGCCGCCGAGTTCTCCCACCACCTTGATCATGGCCAGATGAGAGGCCGCCAGGAGTTGCACCTGGCTCTCCAGTGCGGCGATGCGTAAATCCTTGTCTGCCAGTGCTGCTGCGGTCGTGGCCGAGGCCTGATGTGGCAAGCGGCGTTGCCAGCGACGGAACTCAGTTTGGCGTTGCTGGTACTGCGCGAGCAACGCGCTACGTGCTGGGCTGCGGGTAATTGAAGACGCGGCCTTGAGAGTAGGGTGATGCCGCGCAACCGCTCGCGCAGTAATGTTCTCGTCGTGGGCCAGCAGCTCCTCCAGGATGCGCTGCAGGTCTGGATCGTCAGGCGCCGATTCCGGGGTCTTGGTCTCAGTCATCGAGCACTCCGAGTACAGATGGTGTAGACAGGTCTGGCCCATCAGGGAACGGACGCTCACCGTCGGCGGAGGCCAGCAGCTTACGCACGCCTTCCAGCCGGACCTGTGCATGCGCAATCTGGTTGTCACGCCCGGGCGTTGTCGCAGGCCGCGCCTGGGCATGCTCGAGTGCGGCAACGAGTTTGCCTTCGAGCCGAGTCAGATGCGCCCGGTTTTCCGGGAGGTTAGTGGCAGAGAGGTGCCGGCAACCTGTAAAGCATTCCAGATGCTTGGGGCACGGATCGACCGTGAAGCTGTTCAGGCAGTGCCCATAGGGCGTGGCATGGAAGCCATCGGCTTCCGTATTCAAGTAAGCGAAGGCCGCCTCGTCGCCCTCATCGGCCTGGATACGCAGGAACGTGGCGACCACAGGGCCGCTGGCCCTGCCAGCCTGGATCATCTTGGCCACCGTGGAGGCCTTTTCGCCCAAGGCGATCTCCACTTCCGGCGGCAACTCAATCTGATCCAACTGCTCGGCCAGGCTGCGATGGTCATACTCGTAGCTCTGGGCCACGCTACGCCGGTTAAAGCGCTTGGAGATGATCGTGTCGGCGACGCCGAGCCGGAACAACTCGGTGTTCTGCAGGTGCCGCAGCATGTGCGACTCGAGACGCAACTGCTTGTCTTCGGCGCATTGCCCATAGCGCTCGAACAGAGACTCGCCGATCGTGCGCTCCCCAAGCGCGTTCGCCACGAAGCCCCCATCCGGCCGGTTCACTGCCATCACGCGCGTCACATCGCAGAGACCGTCATCGCGCTCCTCCGCCAGCGAGCGTTTCGGCGTCAGGAACAACAACTCCCAACTCTGAAGCGTGCCCGCCGCCAGCGGCAACGCTTGCGTGTCTGAGAGCTTGGTCGGTACCGCGGCTCGCAGATAGGCTTCGAGTTCACCGATGTGCAGGCAGGTCTGCGCCCATTGCATGCGCGCGCCCGGCGGGATCACGCTGCCGTCGGGACGCCGGAACGACAGGGTGCAGCCGTCGGTCTGCATGGCTTTGCCGAGACGGTTCAGATACACATAAGCCGCCATATCCAACTGCCGCCTACGGCCACTCCGTTGCAGGTCGTGGATCTCCTGGAACACGGCAACATCGAACTGTGTCCGATAGCGCTCCTGCAAGCGGGTACGGTCTTCGTCATCGACGGCAGCCCAGAAGGGATTGCCCGTCAGGTGCGGGTACAACTGCTCGGCGGGCACGACGTCATGCTCGGCGTACCAGGGCAACAACCGTCCCGTTTCGGTTTGCAGTCGCAAGGTCCGGCGCAATGGCTCGGTCAGTTCCACGCAGCGCTGCAATGTCTCAGTTACCAACTCGCGGAACATCTCCGGCACATACTGAGGCTTTTCGAACAGCACCCGACTGTCGCTCTCGTCGGTCTGCTGCTTCTCCGCGAAGTGACGCAGCATCAAGGCGTCCGCATAGCCGCCCTGTGCTCCGGCAGACCGGCCTTGCCGGTCATAGTAGACCCGGTTGCGTTGCCAGTCCGCCGGCAGCAGCACGGCCTCGCCAACGCGCAAGCCCGTCACGATCATCGTGCGCAGGCACAGGAAGCGCAGCGTATCGACGTAGCTGCGTGGCGGCTCGGTCATCACGACGCGCACCAGTTCCCAGAACGCCCGCCGCTCCGGCAGGCGCTCAGCGCGCTTGCGCTGCTCCAGGCTGTCACGCAACTCGTCCTCAGATTTCAGGAAGGCGGCACGGCGGCGCGTCGACGTGGATCGCGGTCGAGGCACACCACGGTACAGCGGTCCGGCGTCCGCGAGGTGCTGCACATCGAACAGGTTGCGCAGCACGCTTTCCACCATCTCCCCCAGCTTGCCGCAGGCTTGCAAGCCGCCCGCCAGCTCAACGGCGCGACTGCCGTCCTCCACCGTCAACTGCCAGGGCTCCTTGTCCGGCACGCACGTGGCCAGCGCCCGCAAGGGACGTACGATGTTGCCAACGATGTGTCCCGTGGTGTTGCGCTTGACCAGCAACTGCTCCAGTGCGGCCGTCTTGATCAGGTCTTGCCACCCCACCGAGAGCGGGGCTGCCCGCAGCGCCGGCTCGTCCAGCGCCTGCAGCATCTTGGCGTCGCGGCCGAGGTGGTTCAGGTAGTGCGTAGGCGGCGGTACATCGCCCGCAAGCGTAGTGAGATTCCAGCCATGCCCCTTGCTCACACGCCCGTCTGGCTCCAGCGGCAACAACCACTGCAGGCCGCGCTGCTCCGCCAGCGTGCGGCCCAAGTCCACGTAGGCACGGTAGCCGGCGTTCATTGCGCTTCGCCCTCCAGCTCGGCGAGGATCGCCTGCACGCCGGCAATGGCATGCTGGAGCTGCAAGTAAGCGGGGGATGACGCTTCGCTACGCGAGGAGTCATGGAAGAAGCGCACCACGCCACGCAGGCCGTCGAGCACTTCGCGATGCAAGCCAGCGTCGCGCACCGGCATGAACCGGTGGCACCCATAGCACGATGTGATCGGGTTGAACGGACACGCCGGCTGCCCGCTGCTGCAGCCGCCGATGCCGGCAATCGGTAGCCCATGCGGCACGCCAGCGATCTGCTGTTCGCCCTTGAGCGTACTCAATTCTTCCGAGCTGATGAAGCGCGCGTGCGCGATGCGGGCCACCCGTTGGTAGACCGGCGAGAGCCCCATCGCACGGTTGACGCGCTCGGCCTGGTTGGGCGAGCTGTCGAAGTACACCAGCCCCGTCGCCACGTCGGCATGTCCGAGGAAGGCGGCCAACTCTTCCTGGTTGGCACCCGCGTCCACCAGCCGCTGCGCCGCCGTATGGCGCAGATCCGTGGCCGTCACCCGCACACCAAGCAAGCGTTCGGTCAGATCAGCAATCCGCACCGATACCTCTCCGGCTGAGCCCACGCTGCAGAAGCGCTGGGCACCGGTGCACTCCCCGGCGCGATGCGCGTGCTCGAGTTGCGCGGGAAGCGCCGCCCACTCCCGCTTGACACGGCGGAGCAGGGGCTTGATCACTGCTCCGCGCCGCTGCTTGACCATGCGGAACGTCAAGTGCACAGCCGGCAACGCATCGCTGACGTCCTGCCAGACGTGCACGTCACGCAAGGTCAGCAGTGCAATCTGGATGGGCCGCATGCCGAACTGATAGGCACACAGCAGCATCACGGCGTCGCACAGGTCCGCGTGCCCCATTTCTGCGCCAGCTTGCACGGCCTGCACGGTCTCGTCCAGGTAGCGAACGATCATCGCTTCTTCCTCGACTGACAGGAACACCTCGCCCGTGCGTACACCGGCATATTTGTCCTGCGCAGGGAAGGGCAGTGCGACGCCCATGAACTCCCGATACTCCGGGCCCCAGCCGCATAGTCGGTAGTGGCACAGTAACCGCAGCAGTGCCTTAGCGAATCCATAAGCCTTGGCGGGCTTGTTGGCGGCGCGCAGTGTCATCCAACTAGGGACACTTCCTTCTGGCCCCACCATCAGCAAGGCCATGACCTCGGCATGGCTGAAGTGCTTGGCCGCGCCGAGGTACCTAGCTACCGTCGATACGTGCAGGTCTTCGGTTAATAGATACGCGAACAGGTGGCGCAGCAGCATCGCATAACCGGTGCTGTACGCGTCGAAGTCGAGGTACTCCATGCCCCCATTGACATGAACCGCAAACACGGACGCACCGGCCGGATCGCGAATCACGCGCGTCGTGTCATCGAAGTCGTCGTAATAGCGGAGCAAGGATGGCAACGCGGGCAGTTGCCGCACGACCTGGTCCAACCAGTCATTGGCGTCCTTCGCGGTCCATTGCTGGAGGTCAACGGGTTGGACCGGCATCGTGGAGTCCAGTTGGTAGGGCGCGCAGCACCGCAACGCGATCATCGAAGACGTTGTTCCAGACCGCCGCGAGGCGGTCCTCGAACACGGCCCGCGCATAGTGCGCGGGCATGTCGGAGGTGCGGGACCAACCGAAGAAGGTGCGCATTTTCTGCAGCGCCTCGTCCATCGAGTCGCCCTGGCTCAGCAATTGATTGAGCCGCACCACCGCACAGGTATGGCGCAGGTCATGCGGCGTGATGCTTGTCTTGCCGGTCCGGTCCTCCAACTCCGCCAGCACGGCGGCTGGAAGGGCCGTGGAGACACGCGCAAAGAGCTTGGTCAGGGATTCGGTCGACAGCGGGGTATTGGTCTGCGCGTTCAGCAGATAGGGGTGATCGGGCCGTCCGCGGTAATTGTCGACGTAGCACTGCACCAGGTTCGCGGTCAGCTCGCTGACGGGGACCTGCCGGATCGAATCAGCGGTCTTGATGCCCGGCCTCGAGTAGCGGGGGTCGGTGTCAACGCGGCCTTGTTCGCTGACATTGATCCAGTAGCGTCGGCGCTGCTGCCGCGCATCCAGGCCGGACTTGATGGCATTCGCGTTTAGCAGCAGCAATTCCCCGCGGCGCAATCCCTGGTGCAACATCAACACGAACGCGGTAAAGACCCGCCAGCGCGTGCGCACGCCCTTGAAGGGGTTCGTGTCGGACTCGGGATCCAGAAGCGCGTACATCGCTTCGACGACCACTGCCGGCAACGCACGCAGAATGTTGGTGCGATGCGGACGCTGAATCTGCAGTTGGCCATACAGCAGGTTCAGGCGCTGCCAACGTGCATCGAGCCGAGCCAACCGGTTTTCATGCGGCCTTCCTTGAGCCAGCCAAGTCGTCACTGCCACGACGAAGTCCAGACCGGCACGCCAGCGCTCCTGATCGGAACTCGTGATCTGAGGCTGATTGCGGATCGAGACGAACCAGCCCTCAAGGATGGTGCCCAAGCGCGCTTCGTCCAGGCTGAACAGCGCGTCGTCCAACGCTCCAGCGCCCAACAACTCATCGGCATACGCGTACAACCGTTCAATCGCGTACAGCTTGCCCAAACGCGTCAATTCGGCCAGATCTGCCAGAGCCAACTGCACCCAGACGGTGACCCAGAAGCGCGGCAGCCCGCAACCGTCCACCAGAAACGCGCCGTGCAGACGCTGCGGGATTTCCGGAAGCCGCACCTGAAGGACCATGGACGAGCACGGCTGAAAGTTGAGCGATCTATACCATAGATCATCCCCAAGCGTTGCGCCAAATCGAGCCAGCCGAGCCAGGAACACGCAACACCTGTAAACCTACCTCAAG
>NZ_JASATD010000074.1:0-5110 GCF_038440115.1 Ralstonia sp. OTU4908
CAGCGCGATGGCATCAAGCTGTTCTCCGCAAAGGGCAAGGTCGAGGTGCAAGCGCAATCGGATGCGATGAACCTGGTCGCGCAAAAGGTACTTCGCCTTCTTTCCACGACGGATTGGGTCGAGATCAGCGGCAAGAAGGGCATCCGCTTGAACGTGGGCGGCAATGAGATTCGCATCACACCGGAAGGCATCGAGAACTTGTCGGCCGGCAAGTGGGCGGTCTACTCGGGCAGCAAGCTGCTCACCGGCCCCAAAGCGGCCCCCTACGCCATGCCCACCACCAAGCTCTGCACCCACCTGGCTGAGGGCGCAGCCGCCAGCGGCGCGGGTGCCGTGCCGCTGCATTGAGGATGCTGATGACCCAATTCTCAACCAGCCACATCAGGCCGAAAGACTGGCCACAAACATGGGACAGCGGAATTCTGATACTGGATTTGCTCAACCATGATCCGGCGTTACTGGACCTATCGGAACTGCCTCTGCTGGAATGCCTGCCGGCCGGCATCGGCGACAACGCCCACCTGATGCCGGTGTTGCTCAACCTGAGCGAAACCCCGGTTCACATGCAACAAGCATTGTTGGCCCAAGCTTGGCAGAGCGCCCAACGCGGCGACCCACCGTTTGTCTGCGCCCGGCTACAAGGGCCCGCACCTGCAAATGAAGTCGCCGACCATCTGGCGGCCCGCCTGACCGGCACCGACCATGCGGGAGGGCGTGCGCTCTGGCGCTTCTACGACCCGCGCGTCTTCATCCACATGGCCTGGCTGCTGCGTCCAGCGCAGCTACAAGCGCTGTTCGGCCCTTGCCAGCAATGGGGCTTTGCATGGGCCGGAGACTGGTACGAACTGGAACGGCCCTCGGCGTCCGAGCCCACCGACGCCGACCCTCGCCCGTGGTGGCCCGACGCAAAGCAATGGCGCACGGTGCAAAACGCTGTGTGCATCGAATGTGCGTTGGCACGCGTTGCCTTCAATGCCAAGCCTTCTGTCTCGCAGGCCCCTGCCGTTGATCGGGCACTGCGCCACGCCGCGGAAACCCTGCACCTTTCGCTCGACAGCGATCGCCAGACCTACGCCACCCACGCGGTCGCCTTCGGCCGCCCGTTTGAAGACCAGCCCAAGCTACAAGCCGTATGGCCTGCCGTTGCCAGTGGGGAGTTGTCCCTGCGCCAGGCACTGGCTGTGCTCACGCGCGACGACTGGAAACTCATGACGATCATGGCGCGCACTGCCAAACAGTTCACCGGTTCGTAACATCATGACCAACATCCAATCCACTGTAGACCGCTTCACCCCGCCGGTGCATGGCTGCTCGTTTTGCGATCGCCCGCCCGGCTTGGCCGTGCTGCCCGTGCGCTATGCCGTGGTCGGGCCAGAAGACAAGGAAGGCGCACCACCCCTGGCCGGCAACTTCCACATCGAGCACGCACCCACGCAACTCGGTGGCGGTGCTCAGTACACGCTGCGCACCATGCGGCCGGGCTTCTTGTATGTCTTCCATGAGGCCACGCTGCACTGGGATTGCTATCTCGTGGTGAACGGCGGGCATTTGTGGAAGATCATCCCCGAGCGCCCGACACCGCCCAGAGTGTCAACGGAGTTCTCTTGCAGCGTGGGCATCGGGCACGGTTACATGTCGATGTACTTCACGATTCCCGACCCAAAGCGTGCAACGCGGGTCTGGTATGCGTACTCCCACGTGGCCTGGACACCGGCGCAGCTTGATGAAAACAAGTTCAAGCCGGAGGTGCGCGCTCAACATATGCAGATGCTCAACGTGCAGGCTTGGTTGGACAGCGCCAATCAGCCCCACGCCGCGCGCTCGACCGAACTCGGCAAGCATGTGGCCTCGTTTGCCATGCCGCCTAAGGATCAGGACGAGGCGTTTCGCCATTTGTCTGCACCGCCGCGCATCAAGGCCGGTGACCGCCTTGATCTCATTGGCGAAGCGGCCGGCGCCATCCTCTCCCTGGCAATGGAGCGCGCCTCCCCTGGACATGCGCTCATGCTGGCATGCAATGACCCGCTGGCGATGACGGAAGACCTGGCGCTGCTTTCCAATGACGTGCTGCACCCCAAGGCGCACGACGGTGTCGTCTGGGACAAGAAGACCGATTTGCTGCTGAATGCGCTGGAGGCCAACATCCGCGAGAACGCGGTCCGCAATATGACCAAGGAGGCCGAGGACGCGGCCGTGGAGAACGAGCGCAACGGCGTAACGCTGGAGGGGTACCCAACGTATGAGTTCTTGTCTGCGGTCTTCTCGCCGGAAAAGACCGCCGCACGGTGGAAGCGGGAAGATGCCGAACGCGAGGCAGACCGTCAGACCAAGCAGGAGGACGTTGCCGAGGCGGCATGGAAACCGTATGCGAAGGTGCTGGACAAAAGCATGCGACATCGAGACCACGGGCCGCGTCTGAAGGCCCTCAATGAAACGATTCTGGCGCCGATTGCGAGGTCGCACGCGCAGTGGCTGATGAGCGGCCAATTGGAGCAGTACATGTCCTACCGCCACGACTCGCGCGACATTGCGCACGGCTGCGTGTACAACGAGGCGATGGCACGCTGCCTCGAACACGGCGTGGGAAATGCCGAATGCCTAGGGGTGGTCAAGCGATGGTGTGACGAGGCCAATCCGCTCAACCCCAGCAATCTGCTGGCGCGTGGACTGCACTTGAACCATGACGAACTGATCAAGACAGCCGCCGGCTACACCGACCAGGGCCTCGCCGCCATGTTGGAGACATTCAAGGCGATTCTGGACAAGTTCGATCAGACCTCCAAAGCCATGGCGCTGCCCGATCAGCTCAGCAAGATCGGCCTCATGCCGCGCCTGACCTGGGTGCTGGGCAACCAGATCATTCCGGCGCTGGCCCATTCTCTACACACCAAAACGGCCAAGATGTTCCTCAATGGCTTGAGCCTGGCGGGCGGCGTGCGCTTAGTGGGAATCAGTCGCGACGTCATGAGCGTCCGGCACACGGTGCTCCATGACCTGAACACCACCAATCCCGCGCTCTACAAGCATTTGGGTCGCTCGCGCCGGCGCGAGGAAGCCGTGGTGGTGTCTAGGCGCGCCAAGCGCATGGCGGCTAACAGCAACCTCGTCTGGTACGACAAACGCGATCTGGCGGCCGCCAAGGATTTGGCTTCGCTACAACTGCGCGATCAACACGAAGTGCCCGGCCTCAAGCAGGTGCGCGCGGTGCTCGGCTCGCGGCACGTGAATATCGGCGCGGTGTCCGTCATCTTGCAGGGCCTGGCGTTGTTCCATGCCACGCAGTCCTTCCGCGCAGCGGGGGAGTTTGATGAAGAGGAGACAGGCATGAAGCTGATGGGCGGGCTGGTCGCCATGACCGGCACGCTCATGGAGCAGGCGGGCATTTTGGTTGAGAAGGCACCGACTCATCCGTTTGTGGCGCGGGTCATGCGGGCTATGCCGGACGCTGATTGGGCTGAAAGAGGGCAACGGTGGGCGCGCAAAGGTCGGCTTGTTGGTTTCTTGGGGGCGCTTGCGGGGATCGGGTGGGATGCAGTTCACTCAAGAGAGGAGTTTGCCAAAGGGAATCAGACGCTTGGATATCTCTACGGTGGGTCAACTGTATCCGGGGCCATGGCGGCAGCCATTGCTGTGGGATGGATAAGCCTTCCTTCCTGGCCCTTCCTCGTCGTGCTTTTTGGAGCGAACGTAGGCATCAGCATCGTAGATGACCCCGCCACCCTGAAGTGGGCACAACGTTGCCGCTTCAGCGCACCCAGCGGCAAACCCAAGTTCTCCAGCATGGAAGACGAGTCGTTTGCCTTCAGCCAACTCGGGATTCGAGTCGAAGAGGAGCAACCGAAGTGATCAAGATTTCGTTTCCGAGCAAGGATGAGCGCTTGCCGCAGTCGATCTATGCCAAGCAGAAGGGCAAGCCGCTTGGCGAATGGGAGATGCAAAACCGACTTTATATCGACCAGCCTGCGCTGGAAAGGGCGGAAGAACTAGGCAACGTATACCGCATTGACTCCACTTACCTAGAGATCATTGATGATGCTCAGGATCAAATCCAGATCATCGGTCTAGGCGGAATTTTCTTTCTGGCCTTTACAGCACTCGCGCTGGCCTGGAGTGGGATGTGGATTAGCGGCCCATTTACCCAAAGCGCTGAAGTCGTGGCGCAGAGTGGCTATTGGTTTTGGACGATTCTGGGTGCAATTACGGGCTTGGCCGTTGCCGTCGTCTTCGGCGCCCTCGACTACAAGGTCATGCGTCGCAACCTCTTCACCCTCAAGCGCCGCCCCATCCGCCTGAACCGCAAGACCCGCCGTATCTACGCCATTCGTACCAAGGACCCTGACGGCATCTGGGAGGTGCCCTGGAGCAACGACGAGTTCTTCTGCATTGGCAAGCGCAAGGTTGGTGGCCTCAAGCGCGCCTATGACATGTACGACGTGCGCCATTACACGCTGGATGCACAGGGCAACGTAGTGCGCGCCTTCGTGCTCGGGCAAATGGTCTTCACCGTCAAGCAGGCTCAACTGCAATGGGAGTACTTCCGACGCTATATGCAAGACGGGCCGGCCAACTTGCCCGAGCCGCGCCGCTTCTGGGCGCCGCGCGAATCCTTCTGGGAGGGCTACAGAATCTGTCGGCGCGACAAGTTCCCTGAGCTATTCGAGCAATTGTCCGACCTCATCCTCTGGCCTTTCGGCCTGCTGGAGGCTACCTGCCGCTGGCTCATCCTCGTGACCTGCAGCGACCCCGTGTGGCCCGCCGAGATCGAAGCCGCCTGCAAACCCGAGCCGAACGACCCGTACGCCCGCCCCTATGCCGATGACTTTGTCGGCTTTGCCAGCGGTCCCTACGGCCAGCCCTCGCGCAGTGACATCGACCGGATGCTGGCGCTAGAGAAATATCGGCGGCGGGAAGGCGCCCTCACACGCGCCGAGGCGGAAGCGCTTATTCGGAAGCAAGCAGAGGTCGGCGCATGAGGCCGATCTCATCAGCAAACGTCGGCATCAACATCGTGGTTCACCCCGCCACCCTGAAGTGGGCACAGCGCTGCCGCTTCAGCAAGCCCGGTAGCAAGCCCAAGTTCCCCAGCATGGAAAGCGAGTCGTTCGCCTTT
>NZ_JASATD010000075.1:0-4734 GCF_038440115.1 Ralstonia sp. OTU4908
GCTTACTTTCTTTGGCAAGACAAAGAAAGTGAGTCGCCCCCGGCAGGGGGTGAAAGGGAGATGGACCACCAAGGCCCAAACAACAACCCCACCGGAAACACCAAAATGCGCCGCTTCCGCAATACCAAAATCCTAGCCACCCTAGGCCCCGCCAGCAGCGACAAAGACACCATCCGCGCCCTCTTCGACGCCGGCGCAGACGTCTTCCGCCTGAACTTCAGCCACGGCTCGCACGAAGACCACCGCAAGCGCTACGACACCGTGCGCGCGGTGGAGGCCGAGACCGGCCGCCCGATCGGCATCCTCGCTGACATGCAAGGCCCGAAGCTGCGCATTGGCACCTTTGCCGACGGACGCGTCGTGCTCAAGAACGGTGATCGCTTTGTGCTCGATCGCGATCCGACGCCGGGTGATGTCACGCGTGTGCACTTGCCGCACCCCGAGCTGTACGCCGCGACCGCGCCGGGCCAGTCGCTGTTGCTGGACGACGGCAAGATCCGCCTGGCAGTCGAAGCGGCTGATCCGACGGCCATCGTCACGCGCGTGGTCGATGGCGGCCCGCTGTCGGACCGCAAGGGCGTGAATGTGCCGGATGCCGTGATTCCCATTCCCGCGCTTACTGAGAAGGATCTGCGCGACTTGGACTTCGCCTTGTCGCTGGGCGTCGATTGGATCGCCCTGTCGTTCGTGCAGCGCGCCGAAGACGTGATCGCCGCGCGCGAGATCATTGGCGACCGCGCGGGCCTGCTCTCCAAGATCGAGAAGCCCGCAGCGCTGCTGCATCTGGAAGACATCGTGCAGGCGTCCGACGCCCTGATGGTGGCGCGTGGTGATCTGGGCGTGGAACTGCCGCCCGAACGCGTGCCCGGCGTGCAGAAGCGCATCCTGCGCATGGCGCGCCAGCATGGCAAGCCGGTGGTGGTGGCCACGCAGATGCTGGAATCGATGATCGAAGCGCCGGTGCCGACGCGTGCCGAAGCCTCCGACGTGGCCAGCGCCGTGTACGACGGCACCGATGCCGTGATGCTGTCGGCCGAGTCGGCCAGCGGCAAGCATCCGGTGGCGGCGGTCAGCATCATGAACCGCATCATCGCCGAGACCGAACGCGACCCGCTCTACCGCAACCTGATCGACGCGCAGCACCAACCGCCGCTGCCCACGCGCCAGGACGCAATCTGCGCGGCCCTGCGTGACGTGACGCACATCCTGGGCGCAGTGGCTACCGTCACCTACACGTCCAGCGGCAAGACCAGCCTGCGCGCCGCACGCGAGCGGCCACTGGCGCCCATCGTGAGCATCACGCCGCGCCTGGATACGGCGCGCCGTCTGGCGATCACGTGGGGTGTACACAGCACGGTCAGCCCCGATGTGAGCAATGTCGACGAGATGGTGGATGCGGCGTGCCGAGCTGCCGCGCGTGAAGGCTTTGCCGTGTCGGGCGACCAGATCGCCATCACGGCGGGCATGCCGTTCGGTCAGGCCGGGTCAACCAACCTGCTGCGCCTGGCGGAAATCTGGCCGCAGACGTTGGTCAGCGCCCAGACGCAAACCACTGCACTGCAGCCCGAACCGGCAACGGTCTGACGTGGCTTCGGGCCAGCAGGAAGGTCAGACCACCTTGGAGTAGCGCGGGACGAAGGTGACGGGCTTGCCCTCGGCTTCCATCGCGCGCTCCGTGCCCGCCTCGCGCAGGTGCGCATCGAACACCATCGCGATGCGGCGCACGAGCAGCCGCCCTTGCGGTGTGATGACGATGCGCTCGTCCCCGACCTTCACCAGCCCGGCTTCTTCCAGCGGCGCCAGCGCCTGCAACTCGTCCGCAAAACTGCGCTTGAAGTCCAGCCCGTGGCGCGCGCCGAATGCGCGCATGTTCAATTCAAATCCGCACATCAGCTCGCCGATCAGCGCGCGGCGCACGTGATCGTCCGGCGTGAGCGACATGCCGCGCAGCACGGCCAGCTCGCCTGCGTCGATGCGAGCGTAGTAAGCGTCGAGATCCTTTTCGTTCTGCGCATACACATCGCCCACGCGGCTGATGGCGGACACGCCAAACGCCAGCATGTCGCAATCGGCGTGCGTGGAATAGCCCTGGAAATTGCGCTGCAGCCGCCCTTCACGCTGCGCAATGGCAAGTGCATCGTCAGGCCGCGCGAAGTGATCCATGCCGATGTAGACATAGCCTTCGGCGACGAGCCGCTCGACCGTCATGGCGAGTAAGTCGAGCTTCTCGTCGGCGGTAGGCAGCGTGAACATGTCGATGCGGCGCTGCGCCTTGAACAGGTGCGGCAGATGCGCATAGCTGTAGACGGACAGCCGATCGGGCGCCATCTCCAGCACGCGATCCAGCGTGGCGTTGAAGGTTTCCGTGCGCTGATATGGCAAGCCGTAGATCAGGTCGAAGCTGATCGACTCGAGGCCCAGCCGGCGCGCGGTATCGACCACACGGCGCGTCTCTTCCACACTTTGGATGCGGTGGACGGCGCGCTGGACGTCGGGGTCGAAGTCTTGGATGCCCAGGCTTGCGCGGTTGAAGCCGATTTCAGCCAAGACTTCGAGCGTGGCGTCGTCGGCATGGCGCGGGTCGAGTTCGACGGAGATCTCGCCATCGTTGGCCACGTCGAAATGCTCGCGCGTGGCGGCCATCACGGCACGCATTTCGTCGTGCGCAAGAAAAGTCGGCGTGCCGCCGCCCCAATGCAACTGCGTCACGCGGCGCAGTGGGCCAATCTGGCTGGCCACCATCGCCATCTCGCGCGCGAGCGTTTCAACGTAGCGGGCGCTGCGCGAGCGGTCCTTTGTGATGACCTTGTTGCAGCCGCAGTAGTAGCAAAGGTTCGCGCAGAACGGCAGGTGCATGTACAGCGACAGCGGCGCATGCAGCGCGGGCGCGATCGCGGCGCGGCGGTGCAAGGCGTCGAGATAGTCGGAGTTGCCGAACCCGTTGTGGAAGCGGTCGGCCGTTGGGTACGAGGTGTAGCGCGGGCCGTACGTATCAAAGCGCTGCGCGAGCGCGCGCACCTGCGGCGCCGACCAGCGGAAGGCGGTGTCATTTTCGGCAGACGGAGTGTCAGCCATTTTCGCGAACGGAAACATGGGGGCGATCGTCGTGGGGGCGATGGCTCATCCTAAAACTGCCAGGTGAGCGCCGCGTTGATGTGTGTCAACGTCGGTCCACACCTGTTCAAACGCGCCTCACCCTCCGTTGGGAGGGCCCCAACTTCACCGATCTGTCATGTTCTGCCCCCTAACATCGGCGATCGGCGCCAAGGGCTCGTCGCCCGTCGCACGCAGGCCGTCAAAACAACACAACAGCACAGGCCGTCGACTCGTCTTTTGGGGGAAGCACCATGTGGCAGAGACTGGCACGCCGCGGCGCGTGCGCACTGGCCTGGGCGGCCGTCACGCTGACGGCGCATGCGCAAGGCACGTCGTTCGTCGTGGGGCAGCTGATCGAGCGCGGCGCAGACCAGGCCGACTATGCGCGCGACTTTATGGCGGGCGCCAAGGTGGCTTTCGATGCAGCCAACCAGAGCGGCGGCATCAAGGGCCGGCGCATCAGCCTCGTCCGGCGCGAGGCGGCGCTCAACGAAGCCATCCCGCAGGCCGTTGACATGATCGAACGCGACCATGTCGAGTTGCTCTTTGGCGTAAGCGAACGCTTGCTGCCGGTGCTGGCAGCGTCTCCCGAGATCGCACGGCGCAATGTGCCGTTGCTCGCCCCGCTCTCAGGTGCGACGTCGACCGCCGACAACGTTTTGTTCATCCGCCCCGATTACGACCACGAAATCGTCGCCGCGCACAACCGGCTGCGGCAGTTCGGCATGCGGCGGATTGCACTCGTCACGGCAGCGGGCTTCGATCCGCAACTCGGGGTGCGTCTGCGTGGCTCGATCGCCAAGGGAAATGCTGCCGAAACGCTGGACCTTTACACACTCACCGGAGACCCGGCCGAGCTTGCGGCCCGCATCGCGCCGACAAAGCCCACAGCGGTGATCGTCGCCGGCGACACGCTCACCTACGCCACCGTCGGACGTGCGCTGGCGCAGCAGGGCTGGTATGGCTTTCTGGTCGGGCTGTCGTCCGTCAACCCTCAAGTGGCGCGCGAAATCCTGGGCTCGGGCTACAGCGGCGGCATGCTGCTCGCCCAGACGGTGCCAAACCCGGCCAGCGGCGTCACCAAGGTCGCGCGCGAGCATATGGCGCGGATGAAGCAGTTTCTGGATGAGCCGCCTTCCGCCGCGACGCTATCGGGGTATATCGCCGCGGTGTATTTGGTTCAGGCGATGAATGCCGCGGGCGGCAAGGTGACCGGCGTGGAACTGCGGCGCGCGTTGCAGACGCGCGTTGATGTGGGCGGGTTCACGCTGGATTTCACGCGTGGAAATCGGGGGAGCGAGTTTGTTGATCTGAATTACATTCAGGGAGCGGGGAATTGATTTCTTTGCCGTTGGTGGTTTATCCCCCTTTCGTTCCCTGCCGGGATCGACTCACTTTCTTTGTCTTTCCAAAGAAAAGTAAGCAAAAGAAAGGCGCGCCCGAGATGGCGACTTCCCCTTGAATTTGTGTGACCGTGCGGGGAAGGAGGCAAACTCGCTGCGCTCAGACAAGCCTCCTTCCTTTTCCCGCCCGCTCACAAAAATTCAAGGCGCCATCAAGGGCTCAACGTCAAAAGAAAAAAGGCCAACCCATCGCGCGGTTGGCCTTTGTCGTTTCGGCTTGTGCCCAGAGGGTGCA
>NZ_JASATD010000076.1:0-4255 GCF_038440115.1 Ralstonia sp. OTU4908
GCAGGGGGCACGCCCAGGGGTTAGAGCTTGCTGACATCCACCTCAAGCGCACGGCAATCCTTCGCCGTCACCACGCCGACCAGATCAGCCTTGCGGATCGTCACGCGATCAGTCCAGCGGCCCGAGTTGGCACGCCACTTCCTGACCACATAGCCATCGCCGCTGTAGCCCAGGAACAGGCACACCTGCTGGCCGCCCTTCCATCCATACCGGCACCAGTACAGCTTGCCGTGCTTCGGGTTCAGCTCCATAGCCAGCTCAGCTTAGCCCCTGGTCAGCCGCCACACATCCAGCAGCTCGGCCTCTGTGAAGCGGGTCACACGGCAGCAGTAGGCCACCAGCTCGTCACGGCACTGGCCATCGGGCAGCGCATCCCAATAGGCGCGAGCGCGCGAAGCGCAGAGCGAGCGGCCCTCGGCGTGCTCGAAGTTGCAGCCCTCGGAAATGATCTGCTGGAGATAGCTTGCCAGGGGCACCGCCTTGGCCAGCTCGTTCTTGAAGGCGTCCAGCCCGTGCGCGCGCACGAAGGAATCCGGGTCATGCTCGGCGGGCAGGAACAGGAATTCGATGCGGTTGGCGTCCACGGCGAACGGCAGCACGGTGGCCAGCGCGGCGGCGGCCGCGCGCCGACCAGCGGCGTCACCGTCGAACGAGAACACCAGGCGGGTCGCGCGCGTCAGCAGCGCGCCGATCTGGTCAGCGGTGCAGGCCGTGCCCAGCGAGCCGACCACGGGCAGGAAACCGGCCTGGGCGAGCGAAACCACGTCCAGGTAGCCCTCCACCACCAGGGCCATGTCCTCGGCCTCGATGGCGGCCTGGGCCTCGTAGAGCCCATAAAGCAGCTCGCGCTTCTTGAAGGTCGGGCCTTCCGGGGAATTCATGTACTTCGGCGCAGTGTCCGACTCCACCAGGATGCGGCCGCCGAAGCCGCGAATCTGCCCGGACACGTCGCGGATGGGGAACATGATGCGATCACGGAAGCGGTCGAAGCGGCGCGGCTGCTCGCCGTCCTTGAAGACCTGGAGGCCGGAGGCCTCGATGGTCGCCAGGTCGTGCTGCGCCAGGATGGCGTCCAGCTCGTGCCAGCCAGGCGCGGCGAAGCCGATGCCGTAGCGGGCAGCGCCGGCCCCGGTGATGCCGCGCTTGCGCAGGTAGGCCACGGCGCGCGGGGCTTCGCGCAGTGTGGCGCGGTAGTGGGCTGCTGCGTCGTCCAGCAGCGCGCGCACGCGGCTTTGCTGGTCGGCCGGGGTGTGGGTGGTGTCGTTCATGTTCTTGTCCCTGTCGTCTCGTTGTGCGGCCGCGTCAGCGGCCCGCGCTCTTGTTCTCTTGCGGCTTCACGCTGCCGTCCCGGTTGTACTCCACCCGCCGATTGCCCTCATTGAGCGCGGCGTCCAGCTCGATGGCATCCAGCATGACATCCGGCACGCTCAAGCCCAGCGCCTCCAGCTTGGCCAGAAACGGGTCAAGGCACGGCGGCAGGCCGCCGAACTGGATCAGCTCGGGGTCATCGAGGTTGGAATAGATGTACTTGCCTCGGTTCTGGCCGTCCTCGATCACCATGAAGAAGCCTTGAAGCGGGCGATCCCAGCCCATCATGATGGTGGCCGGCTTGCCCTGGTGCTCGGTCGGGTAGTAGTGCTGCGTCATAGCATCCTCACTTTTCGGGGTTGGCGGCAAGGCCGCGAGGCTTCTTGAAGCCACGGGCGCGCAGCACGTCAGCCGCGACCGTGGCCTGGTCTTTGTTGAACACGTCCGCCACGAGGCAGACCGTCACGAGGCCGTCCACCTGGTCGAAGGCCTCGGCCCAGCTCATGGATGCCGGCGTGTCGCCGGCTCCATCGTTGTGGGCGATCCAGTGGATGGCGTCCTGGTAGCTGGCCATGTCGATCAGTCCAGCAGCGTGCGGATGGCCACCAGATCGGCATCGCGCAGCTTGCGGTGCGCGGCCGTGGTGATGAGGCAGGAGAACACGTCGCAGCCCAGGCGCTTGGCCTCCAGCCATTCGGCCGGGGTGCGGTGCTCCACCTTGCGCGGGAAGATGCGCAACTCGCGCAGGCGCTCGCGCGCGATCTTGTCGTCTTCCAGCTTCCAGCAAAGGCTGTAGGTGCCGGCGAAGTTGAATTCGCTGTGGAACAGGCGTTCGGGGGCCTGCTCGCCCATTTCGGGGTAGTAGGCGGGGCCGTGCGGGACGATGGCTTGCGCTTGCATGGCGGTGGCTCCGATCAGAGGAAGACAGTGCGGCCGACGTGATCGGCGAAGGTCTGGCTGGCCAGGTCGGCGGTCTGCCACGCTTCACCGTCGAACACCTCCAGCGCGCCGGCCTTCACGCGGGCACCGAAGAAGCGACCGGACAAGACACCCTCGCGGGCATAGAAGCCGGCGTTGTAGCGCTGGCAGTGGGCCTTCAGGCGGCGAGCTGCGCGGGTCGGAGTGGTGGCGGTTTGCATGTCTGTCTTCCCTCTCAATCAATGCCTTTATTCTACTCGCTAAAGGGTTGACCGTCAACCCTTTTTCGCTCCCCATTTAGGGGGTCTTGTCACTGAAGGAATGGGCATCGGCGAGGTTGGCGCGGTAGTAGTCCAGACAGGCCTCGAAGCCCAGCGCTAGGCGCTCGGCGTACTGGCGGCGGTGGTCGCCCTTGAGGATGTAGAAGCGCTCCATCTGGCCCAGGACAAGGGCAGTCGTCTCGCAGCCATAGATGGCCGTGTCGTGGTCGTTGTGGCTCACGTAGAAGCCAGCTCCGTCCATCGTCGTGTTCGGGATGGCCAGGGACATCGGGCCGCTGGCCGTGTCGATGGTGGCGTATCGCATCGGTGCGCTCCTGGTGGTCAGTTGAGGTAGCCGCTCAGGTCGAGGCGGTTGGTGTCGTGCATGTGGAGCATCGACAGCAGATAGGTCGGATCGGCAGGCCACTTGCAGCCCTGCCAATAGGCCTTCAATGCTGTGCGGATCGGCTCCGGGTAGGTGGCCAGTCGGCGGCGTGCTTCGCGCCACTTGTCGGCTTGGTGTTGGCGGTCTGCGGCCATGCGCCTGTCCCAGCACTCGCGGCGGCCAGCCATTTCCTCATCGACCGGCGTTTGCTCGGCGGCCACCTGGTCGGCGAACAGCGGCAGGGCGTCTCGCTCGGCCTGGAGCTTGCGCCGGTAGGCCGCACGCTTGCGCCCGGTGTCGTTGAACTCGTAGCGGCCGAAGGGCTTGAATCGCATCGCAGGCCTCCAGCTCAGAACAGGCAGGCCTGGCGGTCGGCGTAGCTCAGCCAGCGCTCGAAGGCTCCGGGGGCCGTGCAGTAGTCGCGCACGGCATCAAGGAAGTTTTCGCGGCGGGCACGCTCCACCACATCGGCGATGACCAGCTCGGAGTCGCCCATTTCAAAGCAGGTATCCCATTGCCGTTCGCCCAGGCCTTCCCAGCCCTCGTCCCACAGCGTGTAGTGCGTCACGTCGCTCACAAGCCCGTGGATCAGGGCGAGGCAGACGAACTCCACGCGATAGCGGCGCTCCTTGCCCAGCTTCCCGCAGAGGCGGTGCAGCTTGTCGATGATGGCGCGCTGCTCGGCGCTGCGTGTGCGGCGGATCGTCATGGCGGGGCCTCAGTGCTTGGAACGGTCGGAGAACGGGCGGAAGCAGCAGGCGCAGCGGGCAATGCCGTCCTCGGCCTGCATTTCCAGCGTGGCGGCCGTCGCGCGGCACAGGCGCTGGAACGGCTCCAAGGTGCTGCGGTCGGCTTCCTCGCGCCAGTGGCGAGCTGCGGCCAGCAGGCCGGCGCGGCGTTCCTCGGCGTAGGCCTCCACCCACTTGGCTCGCGCTTCGTCTTGGCTGTTGCCGTAGACGATCACGCCCAGGGCTTCACAGCGCCAGGCGTAGGCCAGGCCGTTCTCGCTCGGCGCGGTGCGGAACTCGGGCACCGGCAGGCTGGCCAGCCCGGCGATCTTCAAGACGGTTTCGGTGTTGATGGTCATGGTTGGCTTCCTCAGATCAGCTTGCCGGACAGGCCTTTGGTGACGTGGTGCGAGAAAATGACGCTCGGGGTGAAAGCCGGCGCAAACCAGGTCGAGCCACCTTGCTCCGAGACGAAAATCCAGCCGCCGTGCTGGGCGCGGTGAGCCTTGGCGGCGTCCGTAGACTGGAAGCCAGCGAACTGCATTTCATCGGTCTTGGGGGCATTCATCGGGCGGCATCCTCATCGCTTAATCAATAGGGATATTCTACCCGCAAAAGGGTTGACCGTCAACCTTTTTGAGCAGAAAAACAACCCT
>NZ_JASATD010000077.1:0-3493 GCF_038440115.1 Ralstonia sp. OTU4908
ACGAATTAAATCTAACTCTGGAAATGTTTAAATCTAGTTTTTTGAAATGCGCGAAAACTAGATGAATGCGTCTATCAATCAATGCCCCCAATAAGAACAATCAATGAGAAAATAGATAGACAAACAAAGATACGAGGCATATAATTAAACCATCGAACAACGCACTGGGGGAACAAATCATGAAACTGCTGGCCGTCTTCTCTGAATCCCGCGAGACCCTGCAAATCGCAATCAATCAAGAGGCTGTTCAAGGTCGCCCCAATGTGCGATGCCTGGAGCTGATCGAGCGTGCCGGCAAGGTTGCAATCCACGGTGCGGACAGTGCAGTGATGGCGGTTATCGGCCGCATGCAGCAATTCGGCCACACCGGCTTGCTGACCGTTCGTCCCCTCACCGTTCAACACTAAGAGCCGGCCATGGCTGATGCATCCGCACAAGTGAAGCCCGTTGACGTGTCGGCGTTGTCCCCTCGCGCGTTGCGCCGAATCGGCATCCTGGCGGGCTTTCTTAAAGCCAGAAACTACCGGTTCAGCGGCGACAAGCAAGCGCGCTGCCAGCAAGTGCTTGCGGCTGCGGACAAACAGAAGGACCGGGAGGAACTAAAAGCGCTGGTGGACTGGGCGGAGGAATACGACCGGGCCGGCAAGCGATTTAACCAGGCGCGCGGGTTGCCCCCGCTCCTTCCCCGAGCCGCGTAACTGAGTTGCCCTCTCCCCGAGGGCTCTTAGGTGGGTTCGCCGTAGTGGTCAGGCAACCATCGTCAAACGCTCCCCGGTGTTTTGACAGCGGCGAACCCACCTAAGACATGACGCGCATGTGACGGCAGAGCGCCGGGCTACGTGCAGATGGGATTGGACGCGTTGCAGATGAAAACCGCACATATCAACCCGCAGCAGCTCGGCAAGAGTGCATGCGGGGTATTGCCGCTTCAGGTCTTGAAGGATGAAGAAGGCTTTTATATCGGAACCTGGGACGAAGCGGGCGACTGCCGGCGCGAGTCGGTAGAGCACTTTGACACGCGAGGGCAAGCAATAAGCGCACTGGCCGCAGGCAGGTGGACGCCACTCTACCAAACCTAGCGGTAATTCATAACGTCTATCTCAATGCGGGCGCGATAAGAACAATCAATCAGCGTAGAGATAGACAAAACGAGATACGGCGTATATAATTGTTTCCATGGTGATCGAGATGATTGCCAACAACGGAAACAACTCTACGGAGAACATCATGCGCCTTGCCTCTCGCTTCGGTTACAACGCTCCCCAACTGCGTTCGGCTTCCCCGCTGGAAGACAGCCAGATCATGCAAGTGGCCCCCTCCATCTTCGCCACCGATAAGCACGGAAGCCGCTCCGACCGCTACACCTACATTCCGACCATTGAAGTTCTGAATGGCCTGCGCAAGAACGGTTTCCAACCCTTCATGGTTGCGCAGACCCGCGTGCGCGATGAGGGCAAGCGTGAGCACACGAAGCACATGATTCGCCTGCGTCACGCTGACCAGATCAACGGCGCGGAAGCAAACGAAATCATTCTGCTGAACTCGCACGATGGATCGAGCAGCTATCAGATGCTGGCCGGTCAGTTTCGTTTTGTGTGCTGCAATGGCTTGGTTTGCGGCCAAACGATGGGCGAGGTCCGCGTACCCCACAAGGGCAACATCGTAGAGAACGTTCTTCAGGGCGCTTTCGATGTGCTGGACGGCTTTGACCTGATCCGCGAATCGACCGACGCGATGAAGAGCGTGACGCTTGACCGAGGCGAACAACAGGCGCTTGCGACGGCCGCGCTCGAACTGAAGTATGAGCCGACCGTGTTGAAGCCGGCACCCGTTACGGCTGAATCGGCGCTGATGGCCCGCCGCTTTGAGGATCGTAAGGACGACCTCTATACGACGTTCAACCGCCTGCAAGAAAACCTCGTGCAGCGCGGCGGCCTGCGAGCCCGCACCGCCTCCGGTCGCAACACGACTACGCGCCCGGTCGAGGGTATCGACCAAAACATTAAGCTGAACCGCGCTCTGTGGGTACTTGCGGAAGAAATGCGCAAGCTGAAGGGCTAACAAACAACATACAGGCGGGCCGCCACGGTGGCCCGCCTGATCGGTACGCGGTAGACACGCACCCAGTAGAGAGGCGCACCATGCGAGAAAAGGATTTGGCAAAGTGGATCGATAGCCACTACCCTCCGGAGCCTACGGTAATCAATGCCGATGGAACCCTAGGCGTGAGCTGTACGGTTGTTCATCTTGCCACGGGGGCCGCTGAAATTGAGCGCGCGAATATTCCCGCGACGATGGCCGCCGCTCGCGCTTGGCTTGAACACTGATGAGCCAGGCCGCAAACCTACTTGAGCAGCTTGACGCGGAAGACGTGGGCCTTGTTGCTTGCCTTGTCGGGTTCGATGAACCGACAGCAGGTTTCCGGTTGCGTCTCAAAATGTCGCCGCCTTTGCCTCCAGGCTTTTCGCTGGGCGACGCCGCTAAGGCATATCTTGATGCCGCTCGTGCTGTGCTTGACGGCATGATGTAGCGGCCAAACCTGCCGCGTACCAAAGAAAGCGCCCCGCCGATGTGCGGGGCGTTTCTTTTGTATCTCGATAAGTCTATCGACGCGTGGGAGCAATAAAAACAATCAATGCTTGTGAGATAGACAGAACGAGATACGATGTATATAATTGTGTCCATGGTGATCGATTTAACCGGAGGCGCTATGAAGGCAGTTAGCATCGGTAGCAACGTAGCAAAGGTACGCGCACTGGCACACATGTCGCACGTCTTGCTTGTGTCGCCCCCGCCGCCGCCCGTTATCGGAGCCACGGCTGTTGGCAACGCAGCCCTTGAGGGCATCTATCGGATTTTGCGCGGCAGTGATCCGGCTGGCCGCAAGCACTAGGGGGAAGCGATGGCACAGGGGCATCTTGACCTGGGGATACCTACCGAGGCGGTTGCGCTGACGCGAGACGTTCACGGGTTCAAGCAGTTTCGCGAAGACGCCTACAGCCCGTGGCGCTTCTATGTCACCGGATTTGACCATACCTCATGGGGTGAAAGCGGTTACTGCTGGGTTCTTACCAGCGGCAACAGCAAGGAGCGAGTTCCGATCGATGCGCGAAACCGAATTTCGATCGGAGGCAAGAAGTACAGCGATAAATTCTGGAGCCACTGATATGCAGACTCAAACGCAACGAGAAACCGTAACTCTTTATGCCTGGCACGATGGCGATGCGGCTGTCGGCCTGCCTGGCGACTCTGCTGAGGTAACGCTGAGTGTTGCCAGCTACGCGGCCGAGGACATTGCCGACTATGTGACGGCCGCGAAAGAGCGTGTTGGCGCGGCATTCTCCGCACTGTGGGAGACGCGTGCGAAGGTGGCAACTAAAGCAGAGCTGTGCAGCATGCCGGTGTGAATGACCTGCGGCAAACCAAGAACGGAAGGGGCCTTTGGCCCCTTTTTCTATTGGGCGCGCTATGCGCGGGGGTTCGCGGCGTGCCA
>NZ_JASATD010000078.1:0-3232 GCF_038440115.1 Ralstonia sp. OTU4908
GGGAGAGCCTGGCGATGACCTACTTTCACACGGGAATCCGCACTATCATCGGCGCGGAGTCGTTTCACGGTCCTGTTCGGGATGGGAAGGGGTGGTACCGACTCGCTATGGTCACCAGGCTATGACTTGTTGCCACGTTGACGGGGTCAACGCGACCAATATGGGAATGTAGATTTGGGGTTGTGAGTGATGTGTATCAGGCACAAGGCGGACCCAGCCGGAAACATACCGGTTATAGGATCAAGCCGCACGGGCAATTAGTACTGGTTAGCTGAACGCATTACTGCGCTTCCACACCCAGCCTATCAACGTCCTGGTCTCGAACGACCCTTCAGGGAGATCAAGTCTCCAGGGAATCCTCATCTTCAGGCAAGTTTCCCGCTTAGATGCTTTCAGCGGTTATCTCTTCCGTACATAGCTACCCTGCGATGCCTCTGGCGAGACAACAGGTACACCAGCGGTACGTCCACTCCGGTCCTCTCGTACTAGGAGCAGCCCCCGTCAAGATTCCAACGCCCACGGCAGATAGGGACCAAACTGTCTCACGACGTTTTAAACCCAGCTCACGTACCTCTTTAAATGGCGAACAGCCATACCCTTGGGACCGGCTACAGCCCCAGGATGAGATGAGCCGACATCGAGGTGCCAAACACCGCCGTCGATATGAACTCTTGGGCGGTATCAGCCTGTTATCCCCAGAGTACCTTTTATCCGTTGAGCGATGGCCCTTCCATACAGAACCACCGGATCACTATGTCCTGCTTTCGCACCTGCTCGACTTGTCGGTCTCGCAGTTAAGCACGCTTTTGCCATTGCACTTTAGGTACGATGTCCGACCGTACCAAGCGTACCTTCGAACTCCTCCGTTACACTTTGGGAGGAGACCGCCCCAGTCAAACTGCCTACCATGCACTGTCCCCGACCCGGATTCACGGGCCAAGGTTAGAACCTCAAACAAACCAGGGTGGTATTTCAAGGACGGCTCCACCGAAACTAGCGTCCCGGTTTCAAAGCCTCCCACCTATCCTACACAGATCGGTTCAAAGTCCAATGCAAAGCTACAGTAAAGGTTCATGGGGTCTTTCCGTCTAGCCGCGGGGAGATTGCATCATCACAAACACTTCAACTTCGCTGAGTCTCGGGAGGAGACAGTGTGGCCATCGTTACGCCATTCGTGCAGGTCGGAACTTACCCGACAAGGAATTTCGCTACCTTAGGACCGTTATAGTTACGGCCGCCGTTTACCGGGACTTCAATCAAGAGCTTGCACCCCATCATTTAATCTTCCGGCACCGGGCAGGCGTCACACCCTATACGTCCACTTTCGTGTTTGCAGAGTGCTGTGTTTTTATTAAACAGTCGCAGCCACCATTTTATTGCAACCCCTTCGTCCTTCTGGCGCGAGCCAGTCAAACTACAAGGGCGTACCTTATCCCGAAGTTACGGTACCAATTTGCCGAGTTCCTTCTCCCGAGTTCTCTCAAGCGCCTTAGAATACTCATCTCGCCCACCTGTGTCGGTTTGCGGTACGGTCTCGTATGACTGAAGCTTAGAGGCTTTTCTTGGAACCACTTCCAATTGCTTCGCGACCTAAAGTCGCTCGCCCCACACCCTTGAATCACGCACCCGGATTTGCCTAAGTGCCATCTCCAATGCAGGGACCGGGACATCCAACACCCGGACAACCTTCCGCGATCCGTCCCCCCATCGCATCATACGACGGTGCAGGAATATTAACCTGCTTCCCATCAGCTACGCATCTCTGCCTCGCCTTAGGGGCCGACTCACCCTACGCCGATGAACGTTGCGTAGGAAACCTTGGGCTTACGGCGAGGGGGCCTTTCACCCCCTTTATCGCTACTCATGTCAGCATTCGCACTTCTGATACCTCCAGCATCCTTTACAAGACACCTTCACAGGCTTACAGAACGCTCTCCTACCATGCACTTACGTGCATCCGCAGCTTCGGTATATTGCTTAGCCCCGTTACATCTTCCGCGCAGGACGACTCGATCAGTGAGCTATTACGCTTTCTTTAAAGGGTGGCTGCTTCTAAGCCAACCTCCTGACTGTTTTAGCCTTCCCACTTCGTTTCCCACTTAGCAATATTTAGGGACCTTAGCTGGCGGTCTGGGTTGTTTCCCTCTTGACACCGGACGTTAGCACCCGATGTCTGTCTCCCGTGATTGCACTCTTCGGTATTCGGAGTTTGCTATGGCGGGGTAATCAGCAATAGACCCCCCAACCATGACAGTGCTCTACCCCCGAAGGTGAGACACGAGGCACTACCTAAATAGTTTTCGGAGAGAACCAGCTATTTCCAAGTTTGTTTAGCCTTTCACCCCTATCCACAGCTCATCCCCTAACTTTTCAACGTTAGTGGGTTCGGTCCTCCAGTACGTGTTACCGCACCTTCAACCTGGCCATGGATAGATCACTTGGTTTCGGGTCTACACCCAGCGACTGAACGCCCTATTCGGACTCGCTTTCGCTACGCCTTCCCTAATCGGTTAAGCTTGCCACTGAATGTAAGTCGCTGACCCATTATACAAAAGGTACGCCGTCACCCGTTTCCAGGCTCCGACTGTTTGTATGCATGCGGTTTCAGGATCTATTTCACTCCCCTCCCGGGGTTCTTTTCGCCTTTCCCTCACGGTACTGGTTCACTATCGGTCGATTACGAGTATTTAGCCTTGGAGGATGGTCCCCCCATCTTCAGACAGGATTTCACGTGTCCCGCCCTACTTGTCGTACACCTAGTTCCACAATACTGTTTTCGCATACGGGGCTATCACCCACTATGGCCGGACTTTCCATTCCGCTTTGCTAACAATACTGCTAAAGAGTACAAGGCTGATCCCATTTCGCTCGCCACTACTTTGGGAATCTCGGTTGATTTCTGTTCCTGCAGCTACTTAGATGTTTCAGTTCACTGCGTTCGCTTCTGTTACCTATGTATTCAGTAACAGATGACCCATACGGGCCGGGTTTCCCCATTCGGATATCTGCGGATCAAAGCTCGTTTGCCAGCTCCCCGCAGCTTTTCGCAGGCTACTACGTCCTTCATCGCCTGTAATCGCCAAGGCATCCACCACATGCACTTATTCGCTTGACCCTATAACGAGTATGTCTCGCTATAGGCTGAGTTCTCGCGTTGTGCCGTATTCCAAGACAATCTCATCGATTGCTCTGGTAATACTGGTTGATACAATCACAACCCAGTGTCGCGTTT
>NZ_JASATD010000079.1:0-3097 GCF_038440115.1 Ralstonia sp. OTU4908
TTTTCACGGCCAAGAAGTCAACCCTTTTTGACAAAAATAAAGGTTGTTTTTTTCTTCCAAAGGGTTGACGGTCAACCCATTTGCCCCTATAATAAACCCAATGATGAACGAATGACCAACGGGCATCAGACATAGACCAGGCATCAACCACTTTCAGGAGTTTTCCAAATGGCCGCGATCAACACCTTCACCATCATTGGCAACGTCACCAAAGACATCGAGCTGCGCTACACCGGCAGCGGCACGCCGACCGTCACCTACACCGTGGCCGTCGATAACGTCTGGTACGACAACAACGGCACCAAGCACGAGGAATGCGACTTCATCCCCGTGACCACCTACGGCAAGCAGGCCGAGAACGACGCCAAGTATCTGAAGAAGGGTTCGGCCGTGGCCGTCATCGGCCGCATCCGTAGCTGGTACAAGCAGGAAGAACGCAAGGGCGGCTTCAACTTCGAGGCCGAGCGCGTGCAGTACCTGGGCAAGCCCTCCGGCAATGGCGGCCGCCAAGGCAACGCCGGCACCGGCAACGCCGGCACCGGCAACGCCGAGCACGACGACTGGATGCGCGACTACGACCGCACCGAGCAGGCCGGCACCCAGCAACCCCAGGGCAACCGCCGCCGCTGATCCGCAGCGCAGGCCTGGCGCATGGAGTGAGCAGACCCCATGCGCCAGTCACGCAAACACCCCATCCCTTGGAGGTTCACCGTGCGTCACCTGTCCATCCTCACCGCCGCAGTCAATGCAGTGATCGCCGCGCTGGCCAGCGCCGTCGATGTCCCGGCTGAAGGCCTTGTGGTCTACAGCGAAAAGCTGGGCTATCACACGCGCTTCTACTACCACCTGCAAATCCGCCTCTACCCGTCCGGGCAGTACGGCATCGTCTGGCGGCACTCATCCGGGCATTGCAGCGCCCACGATTTCGAGTCGCACTATCACCACCTGGAGGACGCTGCGCTGGCCCTGATCCGCGACAGGCGCGACTACTACCAGGCCGAGGCCGACGACCGCGCCGATGCGGCCGAGGCCTACAACGAATCCATGCGCCTGGCCGCGTGAAGGGGAGCCCCATGATCGTTGCACGTCCGAACACCGCCAAAGAGCCCGACTTGCTGACCGGGCACGAGTCCGAGGCCTTGCGCTATGTGGCGATGGATGGCCAGGAGCTGGCCACCATCCCTGCGCCGGCCTCCGGCTGGACGCATGACGCGCTTGAGCGCGTGCGCCCGGCCATCCCCGAGGGGGAGGCCTGGGACGCTTTCCTGGGCACCCAATGGGTCGGCAGCTCCGAGCTGTAGTCCTTCGACCAACACCACGCAGAAAGACCGCCATGCACCACGACAACACCCCGCACGCGGCTGCGCCTCGCGCCGCAGCTCGCCGGCCAGCTCAGGCGCTGGCCATGCTGATCCTGCTGGCCGCTCTCGCCCTGGGCTATCGCCAGGCCTGCGCGCCGGCTGCGCCGCGCCTGGCCATCGAGGGCGACGGCCCCGGCCTGATCGCCTCGCTGCTGCCGCCGCTCGCGCTCTTTGAGCGCTTCGGGCACGGCTACTGACCCCACGGACGGCGCGCGATGAAGACCTACCCCGTCACTGGCCCGGACATGCTCGAACCGATGTGGTTCAACCGCGTGCGCCAGGGCCAGCACGCCGCCACGGTCGGCGCTGACCGCGCCGTGACCGTGGAGGGCGTCTCGCTGCGCTTGCGCGCCGAGTCGCCCGAGCCCGGCACGCCGGTTCGCGTGTGGCTCAACCATGCCGGCTTCTTCGTGTGCGCCACCGTGGCCGACATCGAGCAGGCGGCCGCTGAACAGCGCGCGGCCGAGGCCGCACGAGAACAGGAACGCCGCGCGCGCTTGGATCGCGCACGCGCCGAGGCCGAGGCATTCAATGCCCGGCTCGCCTTGCCAGTGGCCTGGGACGTGGGCATCAAGGACGTGCTTTCCGGGCTGTCCGAAACGTCCTGGGGCGACGGCCGCAGCGCCGCGACCGTGGAGCACGTCTACCTGCTGGAGCCGCTGACGGCCGGCCGCCTGGTGCGCCAGGCCGGCGACTTCCTCTGCACCGCTGCTGCCGGCACCAACGGCAAGCGCTGGTCTTCCAAGGTGATCGAGCGCGCCCACGATGGCGACGGCCAGCCCTACCGGCCGCGCCCGACCTGCAAGGCTTGCTTGGCTCTGGCCAAGCGCTGGATGAAGGACTGACCATGCCGACGCCTACCCTTGACGATCTGACGGTGAGCCGCCGTGACGCCGAAACCCTGGAGGTTTCGAGCTGGCTGACCAGCGGCCGCTGCGCGACCGTCTTCAAGTTCGACTTCAGCTCGCGCTACAGCGTGCAGCCGTTCCTGATCCCCAGCTACATGCAGGGCATCACGCACGCCCTGATCCTGGCCGCCGTGGAGCGCTTTGTTGCCCACGAGCAGAATTCCCCTCAACCTGTCTGAACCTCACCACTGAAAGGACTTCCATGAAATCCCCGAGCACTCTTGCCTTCGTGCTGCGCTGGCACGGCCTTGAATTCATCGGCGGCCTGGTCGCCCTGATCCTGGGCTTGCTGGGCCTGCTGAACTTCAAGCCCGACCCGCCCGGCCTGGCCTTCCAGTCGCTCCCCGACATGCTGGGCATCTGGCCCTACATGCTGTGCATGGCCGTGGGTGCCTTCATGGCTGTGCGCGCCTGGCGTCGCGGCAGCATCCTCCGCAATGGCGGCTGACGTGCGCGCGCCGCAACCCTCGCGCGGGCTGTCGCCGCTGGCCATTGTCGGCTTGCTGGCCTTTGCCGGGCTCTTTGCCTGGCTTGGCCTGAAGCTGGTCAAGTACAACTACCCTGACTCGCTGGCCAGCGCCAAGGACGTGCCGGGCTGGATGGTCGATGGCTATTACGGCACGTTCACCGATGCCGACATGCTCGCGCTGCGCGGTGGCCAGTGCAGCCATGATCCGATCTTTGTCCGACCGAAGGCTGATGGCAGCGCCGTGCTGACCTGCGGCATTCCGGCCCAGCCTGGGCCTGTCCTGTTGTTCGTGGTCGATGCGCTCGATCCGAATGGCATCTATCGCCGCGCCGGCACCTGATCGGGCGTGCCCCCATGCG
>NZ_JASATD010000080.1:0-2852 GCF_038440115.1 Ralstonia sp. OTU4908
CGGACCAGAGGTATGTTTGCAGGTCGCGGTGCCGGCGCATCAATTCGAGCCCGCAGCGGCATCAAAAAACGACGGGCCACTCACAGCTTCTGACAGCTCAAACCGATAGCCAAAATCGTCGTCATGCTCGGAGCCGCGCAGATCGCCAGCGCGAAGCCTCGCGACCACCGTTTCAAGCTGCTCAATCATCGCCGCGCGGTCGCTATGACGTGTGCCTTGAACGCGCACGGTGAGCTGCTGAAGCGGATACGCATGTTCGATCCATTCCTGTGTAGCCATCTTCCTTTCCTCCTGGCGTCAGTTCCTCATAGGCGCGTGGCAACGCGCCATTCCGAATAGCTCTTACTGCTTTGACCAGCTCGCAGCGTTCGTCTGCCGCTTTGCTTCCCAGGCTCTCGATTCCTCGGAATCGCCGGCCGCGCCCAGCACAGCAGCCGTATTCGCGATCGGCTCGGCCCCCAGCTTCGTCAGCACATACTTGATCGCAATCGCAGCATCTTGTGTGCTGACCGTACGCTTGTCTTCAACATGAGCCAGCACCTTGAGCGCACCGCTGTCACTGCGGCTGGCGGAGAATGCGAGCCCAGCCCAGGCCGCGCTAAGAAACGGCATGGCGCTCGCACCGTTCATGGCTTGCCCCTCGCCGGCGTAGGTTGCCCATGGCGTCGCAAGCTTTTGCCCCGCCAACTTGACCGCGCAAGAGAACCCATTCGGCAGGTTGTCGGGCTGTTTCCCGGTTACTTGCTTCTCGACTTCCTTGAGCGAAGGCGCGCACATCAGGCTCACCACGCCCTTCGGAAGCGAAACCTGTTGAGCAACCAATTGGGCGTCAAGCACAGGATCGGCCTCCAGCTTGGGCTTGAACACCCCCCGGTAGGCCCCAAAGGCAAAGAACAGAGCAGCGGCAAACGCCGCAGACCCAATCGCGAACTTGCCGAACGAAGACATATCTTTCATAAACCCCCCGTGGTTATTGCAAAAAATTCGATCATCCTTCATGGCGGGTGATTCCGCCACCAGAGCCAGTGTCGTTGTCATCCCAAAAAGTGAAACGTCGACTTGTACGCGCCACCCCCTTCCGATCCACAGCCTCACGTGCGCGCTGTACCGCAAACCGAAGGCGTTCCTCGCTCACGGAAGCCGTGCGCTCGTCTGCTGGCTCGTGTTCGCGGCCAGTCAATACGCAAAACAGCCGCGCAAAAAACCACTTCACTGAATGCATTGCGACCCCTTTGCCCGAACTATTCGAACAGCCGGCATCCGCGCCGGTTCTTGATTTCCTCGTCGGTCGGCCTGGTCGACACGTCGAACTCAAAGCTCCCATCCGAGTACGTTTCGAGCCAACCCCACGTGCACTCCAGCTCGTTCTGTCCCTTCTTGGGCGGCTGCGCCCACCACGGCTCACGATTGACCAAAGTGCGCATGACGCTCTCCTTCGAAAATTTGGCCACCGGCAAGACTGAGCTTCTTGGCTTCGTCCCGGAACAGCTCAAGGTCAGTGCGGAGCTGCATCAAGGCGGCATCCCCGAGGGCGGCGCGACCTGATGCGATGGGCATGGCCTGACGATCGATGCTGAGGACGAAATTCACGTCGTCAATCAGGCCGGATACTTGAAATTCGATAGCCGCCCCTTCGATGGCGTAACTCGATGCGTGTGCCGTCCGAACCGAACATGCGCTCAAACAAGCCGCGCCCATCGGGCCGGGGGCGACCATCGCCGCCTCCCCAAGCATCGAGAGCGCTTGAATTACCCGAAGCGTCAGCCTGTTGGCCAGGTGCCGGCAGCGATCATGTTCCATCAAGCGCCTCGCAGCTCAGAGGCCAGCACGGTAGGCCGTGCAGTACGAGATTCGCTCACGAAAATGCGCCTCGTACTGTTGTGCCACGGCGGGGGCATTCCACAAAACTAGAGCGGTTTCCGAGTTCCGGCGCGCGGCCTGGCTGCTGTAGTTGAAAGAGCCGACCTCAACGTGCCGCGCGTCAATCACCATCGTCTTCTCATGCATGGCAGGGAATGCGCTGATCGTGCAGAGAACCGCGCCAGAATGCGACAACTCATCGAGACGGTTGCGGATGAACCCTCGCTTGTCTTCCTCGATGTTCTCCTTGTAGTCGAGCTGAACGTACACTTCGACGCCACTCCTGGCGGCCCGCGCCAAGGCGGAGGCAATCTCAGGGCTGGACATGACGTAGGCCATCACGTGAATCGACTTGCGGGCACTGCCGATGGCCTTCAAGACAAGCGCGACCGCTGATCCTTCAGGAGAGAAGCCAACTTCGACCTGCTGCCCTTGCGGAACGGGACTTACGGCCCCGCGCAACACGTCTGTAATCGCGCCGCGCATTGCGCCTTCCGCGCTGGCAGTACCGGCACCGAGTGCCAGCACCAGAGAAACAGCGATCCGAGCAATAGACATTTTTCCTCCGAAACAGCCTTACACTTCGCCGGTCAGGTAGATCGTCAATACGGGTTCCCGCTGATCCCCTGGCCCAACAACCACTTTCATTCCAACGCGCGAGCAAGAAGCCTCGCCAGAGGCGACACGCTGCACTTCAAAATCCGCGCTGTCGCTCTTCCTGTCCTTGCTGCGAATTGCGCCGAGCGCCGCAAACAGGACGTTCCAAAGCGCCTCATGAGTGGAGACCTCTGCCCACTCAACGCACTCTTCCCAAGCCGCACTAGACAGCGCAACCGGCACCTTGAAGGCACATTCACGCGATAGCGCTTCCGGGACAGGAACCAACACTCGATCGGCAATTTGCTTGGCGCGGCTTTCACCGGCGCACAACATGGATTCGACCGATTTCAGAACTTCTTTAGGGAAGAGATCGCCTTGCATATTTCGCCCGC
>NZ_JASATD010000081.1:0-2635 GCF_038440115.1 Ralstonia sp. OTU4908
CAGCGCGATGTGTTCTCCGCTGGCGACATGCGTGCTACCCGGCGCCGAGGTTGCGATGCCCGCTTGGCTGGCAATGGCGATGTGTGGCTCGCGGAATTCGGCCAGCTTGCCGCCGCCCTGGATTGCCTCTGCCTGCAGGCGCAGCGCTTTGGCGACCTCTTTCTGCTGGCCGGCTTGGGCCTGTGCGTTGACGGCGCTTTGTGCGAGCGAGTCAGCCAGCGTGAGCGCCTCCTGCATGAGTGCGATCACGTCTTCAATGCTCATCGCTCCGCCATCGGCCTTATCGCGCCGGTGGGTGGTGAGCAGCAAGCCCAAGGCGGCCCGAAGCGAGGCATGGCCATCGGTTCGTGCCTCCAGCCCCTCGCCACGCTTATCCTGACGGCCGGCATGATTGGGTATCCCGGTGAGGTACCCCATGCTGATCTGCGAGGTCAGGTGGTCTGACGAAAGTTGCGCCTGAATCTGCCCCTTTGTGTCGTCAAAGACTAGGTGGTTGCTGCGTGAGCCCTCGTGCTCGCGCGTGCGGATGCCGGTCAGGACATGCTGGTCCGGCAGGCGCCAGGGGGGCATGTTCAAGCTGTTGGCGACGGCGCCGGTAATGATGGGCTTGTCCGGGTTGCCGCCGTCCAGAAAGCTGACCAGCACCTCCGTCCCGATTCGCGGAATGCTGATCTGCCCATACTGCGAACCGGCCCACGAGGTGGACACCCGCATCCAGCAGGCCATTTTCTTGAAGCGATCCCACGGAAACTCGACCCGGACCCGCCCGTACTGATCCGCATGGGTGACGTGGCCATCCGGACCGACAACGGTCGCGCTTTGCGGGCCTGTGATGACCGGCCACGGTGTGTCGCGCGCTGGCCGGAAAATCTCATGCGTTGGGTGGCACTCGAACTCGACGCGGCAATGCCAGCGCTGGCCCTCACCTGAAGCTGCAGCCACATCTTCGAGCGTCAGGTTGGCCCCGATCACCACGTATTCGCGGTTGGCTGCCTTCTGCGGGTGTCCTTGCAGTACGAAAGTATGGCCGGGGATGACTGCTCGCAGATTGCCCGTGCCAAAGCAGCGCAGGCCGCGCGAGCGAACCGCTTCCATGCGGATGCGCGCAATCATGTCGCCCTCGTTCCAGGGGCGGTTGTCGGTGGCCGGCTGCGCGTGCTCACTCGGGAAGTCGTAGACCTCCTGATGTACGTTTCCACTGTTCATACCCGTGTCGCGCGGGTCGGAACTGCTGGCGGTGAGATCGCCACGCGGCTGCGTAAAGCTATAGGCACTCGTCGTGTACTTGCCCGCAACCACTGCGTCGACGACGGCAAAGGTGTCCAAGTGTTCCTGATCCGGCTTGAAGTCCGGCGGATATACCTCCAGCGTGTGATATGCCTCGCTGGCAGGGCGCCGGTAGGCACCTGGCATGTCGGCGAGGATCAGCCTGTGCTTGCCTTCCACATGTTCGAAGAACCATGAAATGCCCCAATGTTCCATGAGGCGGGCGATGAAGGCGTAATCGCTCTCGTCGGCCTGGGTTCGGTAGATGCGCCTGGGATACTTCGCCGTGTCGAGGCGACGCTCCACCGGGAAGTTGTACGCCGACAGGACTTCTTCAATGACCTCAATATCGGTCTTGTTCTCAAAGATCCGGCTGTTCCGGTTTTGCGAAGCAATCCAGAGCCAGGGGCGCAGGGTCAGGCCGTAAACAAAATGACGGCCCTCGGCACGCAAGTAGCGAGCGCGGTCTACGATGCCGCTGATCTCGCGCGAGCCGGCACCGACGCCGCCATCTAACCCCGTTCCCATGCCGTCCAGCTCGACGCGCACGGTCAGCTCACGGCCATTCATGGCGCGCAGATCGAAATTGCCTTCTGGGCCGCCGAAGTTGTAATCCTTGTCAGGAGTCTTCAGCTCGACTTCGTATTCGTACAAACTGCACAGGTTTTCTGTGCCTTGCAGGCGAACGAACGTGAAAAGCGGTTTGCCCATGACGTCCGGCAGCGCAGGGCCGCTGACAGAAGCGGTGCGTGCGGAAACAGGCAAATGACTGCCCATGCGAACTTCTCCCTTGGCAATTGAGGTGCGTGGCGGAGGGGGGGCGCTTTGCCGTCACGACTCATCTGATCGAAGGCAGGGAGGTTTTCAGATTCGCAGAAAAAAGCTCATAGGAAACATCTGAATTTAATTCAAGGGAATTAAATTCAGATTTATTGAAATGCAGAAAATGGGGGGCTATGCCGCAGGCGGCGTCACCACGCTCGCGCTGCGAGATGCGCAACGCCAGGCCGATCAGGCGACGTTGGAGCAGGTGCAGAGCCGCGCGGACAGGCTGCTCAACTGTGCCGCGCTCATGCAGGCGTTTGGTGGCGGTTGGCAATAAACCCACGACAAAGGGAAACCAAATCGACAACCCAAGCCTTCAGTCGGTGTGGCCGTACCCTGCCCTAGATGGCGCCTTGAATTTTCGTAAGCGGGCGGAAAAAAGACGGGAAACTGTTTGAGCGCAGCGAGTTTTTCCCGTCTCCGCCCGGTTATGAAAATTCAAGGGGATGTCGCCATCTCGGGCGCGCCTTTCTTTGCTTACTTTCTTTGGCAAGATGTACGGACCGGAGACATAGGTGACAGGTGTGCGAGGACATGGTTGACA
>NZ_JASATD010000082.1:0-2250 GCF_038440115.1 Ralstonia sp. OTU4908
GGGTTGTTTTTCTGCTCAAAAGGGTTGACGGTCAACCCTTTAACCCATATAATAGAACCCATGATGAACGATGAAACCGGGGCAGTAAAAGCCGGTTTCCCAGACTGAAAGGGTTAGCAAAATGGATCTCCGCGCAGACATCACGAACGCCATCATTCGCATGATCGAAGAAGGCGCAGCCAACGGCGACAAGTCGCTGTGGGATCACGCTATCAAGTTCGGGATGCCGGTCAACTACAAGACCAAGCGCCCTTACTCTGGCGTCAATGTCCCGCTGCTGTGGTGTGCTGCTGCTGATCGCGGCCTTGAGCGTAACGAGTGGCTGACCTTCAAGCAGGCGCAGGAGCTGGGCGCGAACGTCAAGAAGGGCTCCAAGGGCGTCATGGGCGTTTTCTTCAAGATGATGCCCAAGAAGGGCGCGGACGCCGGCAGCGCTGACGAAGGCGACAGCGAAGGCGGGTTCATCCCGATGATGAAGCCGTTTTGGGTGTTCAACGTCGCCGACATCGAGAACCTGCCGGAAGTGGAAGACACCCGCCCGGAATGGGGTCCCCTCGTTTTCAGTGCAATAAGTGACGGTACGAAAAGCTAGCACTGGCGCGGAGGTGGTGTTGGTAGATCGTTGATTTCATTGACTTTCCTGTTCACTTTCAAATCTGCGATTCGTGGCGTCAAACCGTGATCGGTTTCATCCGTTGGTGCCAGTTATCGGTGCTCCCTGCCGCGAGGGCAGGATTTGGTCGGCATAACGGTCAACAGGAAAGCGGAACACGCCTCGCAGGTTGATGCTTTCCAGCCTGGTGGGAGCAATTTTTCCGATCAGTTCCGGCGGAATGGCCTGGCGGCGGTTCGACCAGCGATCCAGAACAGCCTGCATTTGTGACGTGTTCCACGCCATGACGATGTTGGCCAGCAGACTCAACGCGTCGGCCACAGCCTGCATTTCGTCCACACGTTTGGCCTGTGCCGGGCTGATCCGGCCGGTGTAAATGGCGCGCTTGAGGGCGTTGACCGCCTCCCCCCGGTTGAGCACCCGGCGCAATTCATTCCTGAAAGCGTCCTTAACAAAGTAGTCGGCAAGGAACGCGGTTCGCAGCAAACGTCCCAATTGCACGCCAGCGTCATAGATGGGGTCACCCTGGGCAGCAGAGCCGAACCGCGCAAGAGCTGCCACCGCACTGGCATGTCCGCTCATGACCGAGGCTGCCAGGTGCACCGGGCTGTCCCAATGCTTTTCGATCAGGGCATCCACCGAAAACCAAGGGCCGTGCACGCTACTTGCTGGTGATCGAACAGTGTCTTCTCCCGCCCGTACAGCGTGCGCAGCGAAGCCACATCAGGGGTGGCAATGCCAAGTTCCTCGCTCAAGTGGCGCCACAGGGCGACGGGAACCACCCGAAAGGCATACAGCAGGCGGCCACTCATGCGCAAAAACCCGATATGCAGCGCCAGACCGAGCTTGTGGGCGTCACCCCGGCGCGCATTGATTGCCTCGCGCTCTGCACCATCGAAGGTGAAAAACGCCTTCATCTCGAAGTCACTGATATCGCGGGGCAGCTCACGCATCCCCAAAAACGTCGTTTGCCAGTCCTGCATCGTGAACCCCATTAGTGGGAGGCCACGATACCCGTTTGAGAAGTGAACAGGAAAGCCAACAGAATCAACGATCTACCAACACCACCCCCGCGCCAGTGCTGGGTTTGCGTACCGCCAGTTATTGCACTGAAAACGAGGGGACCCCGGAATTCGAGCCCATTGCCCAAGCCGAGCACGTCCTGGCCGCGTCCGGTGCCCGCATCACCTGGGAAGGTGCCCGCGCTTTCTATCGCCCCTCGACGGATGAAATCTACATGCCGACCCGCGAGCGCTTCGCCCAGCCGGTCAACGCCTACGCCGTCGCGCTGCACGAGCTGACCCACTGGACGGGCCACGAGTCGCGCCTGGGCCGCGACTTCTCCGGCCGCTTCGGCTCTGAAGCCTACGCCTTTGAAGAACTGGTGGCCGAGCTGGGCAGCGCCTTTGTGGTGGCCCATCTTGGCTTGGAAGGTGCCCGCCTGGAGAACCACGCCAGCTATGTGCAATCGTGGCTGAAGGTGCTGAAGAACGACAAGAACGCCGTTTTCACGGCCAGCCGCCACGCCAACGCCGCCTATCAACTCATCATGCAGAAGGCCGGCATGACCCCGCAGAGCGACGAAGCCGCCGCCTGAACCTCGGAGCGCTGGCCGCTGGCGAGCACCGAACGGGTGA
>NZ_JASATD010000083.1:0-1825 GCF_038440115.1 Ralstonia sp. OTU4908
GGTACATAATAAAGGTTATGTTAAATATGCATAACCATAGCTCCGGTCGGCACTGACTCGAACGTGAGTGCGCCCAAGTAAAACTAGCGACAAATGAACGACGAAATTGCCGGCTCTGATGCCTCGCGGCGAGGACTAGGTAGCTGTATGACGAGCAAGCCTTTGGGCCTGGCTGCGTTTGTGGTTGGCATCGCGATCTTTGCTTGCTCCCTCGTCATTACCAGGCGCGTTGGCCTGGCCGGTGTGGACGGCTTGCTGGCTCTAGGCGGAGCCACCCTGGGCACAGGGGTGGCTTCGTTTGGAGGCTACATCGCGTTCGATTTTGAACTACCTGCCAAACTGCATTCGTCGCTACGCGAAGGCTCAGAGCGTGGCAAATCGCAGCCGTTGTAACCCTGTCGAAATTGTCTTGCCACGCAGTCTCAAAACGCGTACAGTAATCAAAACAGAGGTTGCATTCCATAGTTCGACTCGGCTGGCTGAGTCGGTCGTTTTACACCCTGCCAAGTGCGCAGGGCTACAGGAGAAAATCATGAATGCTTTCCGCTTTCTCGTGCTTGTCGTGTACGGCATCCCCGCCTTCGTTGTGCTGCTGCACTGGATCGCGAACGCCGGCCGCTTCATGCACTGATTCACGCCACTACCTGCTTGGAGGTCGGTATGAGGCTTGCCGTTGACAACATCGAGGCCATGACGCCGCAACAGGAGCGAGATTTCTGGACGTTCTTCGCAAGCGATATTGCGCGCGATGATGGGTCGGTTGCGCGCCGGCATCTGGAGGCCGGCAACCCAGTGTATGTACACACGCCGGAGACCCCAGTCGGCATGATCGAGAAGAGGTTTCCGAACGGCCGTCGCCAGTTGGTGACGTGGGACAGCTCAGGCGAGCACGTTGTGTCCGAGTTGTCGCTGTCGTGAGCCAGGAGCAGTCGCATAAGCCGCAGCTATGGGTTGTGGCAGGCCCCAATGGGGCCGGCAAGACAACGCTCACTGGACAGCATTTCGCGGGGCGTGTCGTTGTCGTCAATCCTGACGATATTGCGCTTCGCATCAATCCCCACCACAACGGATCGTCGGCAGTCATGGTGCAGGCCGGCCGTGAAGCCATCAAGCAACGTGAAGCACTGCTTGCGCAGAAGGCCAGCTTCGCTGTCGAGACGACGCTAACCGGAAAAGGCGAACTGGATCTCATGCGCCGCGCTTCGGCGCAGGGGTACAAAGTCAACCTCTTCTTTGTCGGGTTGGACAACGCCCAGCTTTCGGCTGGCCGTGTCGCGCAACGCGTTCGGAGCGGTGGCCACCCTGTTCCTTTGGACGATATTTTCCGTCGCTTCGATCGTAGCTTGGCGAACCTGTCTGTCGCCCTGCCGATGGCCGATCGCGCGTTCGTGCTCGATAACAGCGGGCTCCGTCGTCAGCTCCTGCTTTCCGTGGAGAACGGTCGCGTCAAACACTTCACCAAGCAATTGCCGGCATGGGCGCAGACAGCCATTCCGGCAGCCATGCAGACGGTGGCGAACAACCATCGCTCCCACGCGTTCAAGCTATGAGAAAGATCGGATACGCACGTGTCGGCCCGTTTGACAAAAGCGCCGATGCAGAAGCCCAGCGGCTTGCCGATGCTGGATGCTGTGAAATCCACAAGGACACCAAGTGCGGGCCTGGCGCGGCCAGGCCGATGCTCGATGAGGCCATGTCAAAGCTGCGTGCCGGCGATACGTTGGTCGTGTGCTCGCTGAGCCGGCCGGCGAAATCCATTAAGCATCTGATGGAGCTGGCTACCGAGCTGGACAAGCGCGGTGCCCACCTGTGCAGTCTGAGCGAG
>NZ_JASATD010000085.1:0-1500 GCF_038440115.1 Ralstonia sp. OTU4908
TTGCACGAAAAGGACGACTACCCCAGCAAGGCGCCAAATGACGATCGAAGCGCTGCATCGGACGGGGCCTGGCAAGCGGCGATGAACGCGTCGAACACTTCCGCCGGCGTGAAGTGATAGAGAAAATCCGCAAATGCATTCTGAACAAAGTGCGCCTGCGGACTTCCCAAGATACCCGTGCTCGGCGGGAGCACATGGCTGCTAACCATGTTCATCACCACATAGAATCTCTTGTCGACGACTTCAATGAAGCACGGTGGGGCTCGATCACAAATGGCGTCGACCAGGTCACGGACAAACTCGGGCTTGCCGGTCAACGATTTGGACTTCAACTCGCCAGCCGGAATGCGGTGCGCGGACCTGATCTCCTCGACTACCGCCGCGGTCGCATCCTGGTCGTGGAGGCCGATGGCGGCAAGCGCAAAGGTTGGTTGGCCATCGAAGTCGTATGCCTTGCCGGTGCTGGTTTCGCCACCGGTGTTTCCACTCTCATCGAAGAAGAATTTCATGGTCACCCTGCTGGCCATTGGATTGGATTGACGCCAAGCGCCACAGCCGTCGAGAACTGAAGTGGCTTGCATTTCACGCAGATTCTTGCTTGAAATAGCTGCAACCGACGGGACTCGCGTGCTTAGATTAACTGCAACCGAGCTTGTATTCGACGGCCGATGTCTGCAATCCCGTCACCCCGTGCTTGTATTGGTTGCAGCTGACGGGCGCTGTCCAGCTATGCGGCTCGCGGCCTGCCCCGAGTGCGAGCCGGCAGGTGACTATCAAACCTTCGTTTGTTGGATGACCGCTCATATCCCTGCCTACGCGAGGCCCTACAATGGACGTTGCATTCTTCCTGAAACAACGGGTTGGCTTCATACGCCAGCTTTACCGCGATTCGACGTCGCCTTTCGTCGAGCGCATGCGGTTGATCGAGGAGGAGCAGCCGCCCTACGTACCGCCGCATAGCGAAAATTCGGAGCCGGCGTTTCTGTCGGACTGGATCGATGCGTCAGATTCCGTCCAGGTACTCTGCCATGCGTGCGTGTCCATGCTGGCCGGCGCGCTCCGTGTCTACTTTGAAACTTGGGAACGCGCAGCCCATATCAACGTCGACCAAGATGTGCGGAAACGCGTGTTCAAACACGGATGGCTCCGAGGGTACGAGGCTGTTTTCGCGGAGCACCTGGGCGTGAAGTTCTTGGACAGCGGCGCAGACTTGGATCTGCTTGAGCAGGTCATCCTGGCGCGGAACCGCTCACAGCACCCAGGGAGCCTGACGCGTGTCAGGCCGACGCACGCGCCGATTGAACTCACAAAGCACCGCAGTTTGTTTTTCCTGGACGATCGCGAGCGCGAGCTACTCGTCGAAGCGGAGGCGAACGGAATGGACATGGGCTCTGTCTGGATGATGGAGCCCAGCCTGCACGTCGACGCCGGCAAACTGGAAAAGGCTCTTGCCGAGGTCGAACACTTCGCCACGTGGGGGTAGTCGTCCTTTTCGTGCAA
>NZ_JASATD010000086.1:0-1458 GCF_038440115.1 Ralstonia sp. OTU4908
TGAATCTGAGCCTAAGCAAAGACCCCACAATAGAGGGTCTACAAACAGGAAGCCTCCAGCACCATCTGGAGGCTTTTTTATTGCCCATGAAAGACCCATCACGACGCTGGATCAGCCCTGGAGAATTCGACTACTGGGCAAAGGTCTACAGCGTAAAAACACTGTCCAAAAAGCTGCAGCGAACGCCCCGAACAATCCGCGACTGGCTCCGAGGAGCACGCCCGATACCCGCATGGACCGTTGCAGTTTTACGACTGCACGAGCTGGAAACCGAGGCCTTCCGGCGAACCCTATACCCGATCCACAAGAAGCGGCAGCTGCAGCTGCAGCTCACGCAGCCAGACGATCTTGGCGAATCGACGCAAGCACACGATCCTGCTCAGTAGCGAACGGACACGGCGGCCCGAAGAAATGCCCAGGGCGTGGGCCTGTAGCCATCCAAAACGTGCCATCACGAGCACTCACATGGGCCACGAGGTCATGAATGCCGAAATCGCGGTGAAGATCGGCCAGGATAGGCTTGAGCGCCTCGTACATCGACGGATAGGCACCCCAGTTCCCGTAGACCTGCCGACGTGGCACAGCGATGCCGCGCGAGGTCCAATAACGCTTACGGTTCATCTCCCGATCACCGATGTCTTTACCGATGTACTTGCTGATGTAGGAAGCCAGCTTGTGCGTAGCCCACGGCCCCCGACCCTTGCCACCATTAGGACGCGGTAAGTGGCAATAGCCTTCACCCTTGCCACCCACAACCCGCAGCCATGCGCGTATCGCAAAGTGTCTGGCCACACGACCCTCTACCGCGATGTGCAGATGCCATGCACCCCGCTTCTGGCGTTCCGGCACGGCCACGTAGTGAAATACCCGAGCGCTAGACATGATGCGGCGGAAGCGGTCAAACAGCTTCATGAACTCGTCCAAGTCCGTGATGTTCCTGCGAGTGTTCAGCGTGATCATCACCGTCGCCCCGATGGCCTTGCAACGAAGCCGAATACCCTGCGTAGCACGCTGCGTGGCCGACGCCTCATTCTGCTCACGCTTCTCCGACTTCCCCCGAGCAGCACGCGGCATGCGATGCAACTCACCAGCGCGTTGCCACTGCGTCATCGGGAACCCTGAGACTTCAACCTGTCCATTGGGGAATACAATTTGCCTAACGGCGATGCCCTCTTGATAGCTGTAGCCCTTATCAAACGTGGCGCGCTCGCCTACAATGTCATGGCGCATGACTTTCCTTCCTGTGTGTTGTGTGCCACCGCCCCGATTGCCTGCCAGCAATGCGGGGCTTTTCTTTTGCCCCGGAACCCCGCGTATCTGTTGGGTTCCCCGGTTCTCTGTACGTTAAGTGTTATAGAAACAAGTAGGGCCGGCTCCGCGGGGCCCCGCCCCCCCGGGGGGCCCGGCCGGGGCGGGGGGGGCAGCCGCCATATATTGTTTAAACAAACGCCCCCCAGG
>NZ_JASATD010000087.1:0-1454 GCF_038440115.1 Ralstonia sp. OTU4908
GGGGGTGCCCCTATGTGCTTCGTCAAGCGTTAGGGACGGTTTGTGGTTGGTAAATGGTCCCGTCGCGCAGCATGGCGAACAGGACATCGCATCGACGTCTGGCCAGCGCGATGAGCGCTTGGTTGTGACGCTTTCCTTGCTGGATCTTGCGCGTGTAGTAGGCGCGTGAGATCGGGTCTCGCAAGGCCGCAAACGCAGAGAGAAACAAGGTTCGTTTGAGCACCTTGTTGCCACGCCTGGAGGGGTGTTCACCTCGGATGGACGAGCCTGAGCGCCGGGTGACCGGCGCAAGGCCGGCATAGGCGGCCAGATGTGCGGCCGAAGCGAAGGCCTTGTGCGCGACTTCAGTCAGGAGTCTGGCGGCGGTCCTGACGCCGACTCCGGGCATGCTGGTCAGGACCGGGTAAAGAGGGTGCGCATGCACAAGGCGCTCGGCTTCACTGGCGACCTCGTCGCGCTGCTGCAGCAAGGCAGCGAGCTGCTTGGCAAGGCGCGGCATGACGACGGTCGCGGCCTGGGTGCCGGGAACCACGACGGTCTGTTCTCCAAGCGCTTGAACGATCTCGGCGGCTAGGCGCTTGCCCATACGCGGAGCGAGTTTGATCAGGCGGTTGGCAAGCGTCTTCTCGCTGGTCGCGGCAAGTGCGGCGGGTGACGGGTAGCGCTCAAGCAGATCGAGCACGGCGGGATGGTCCAGGCGTGGTCCCAGCACTCGTTCGAGGGCGGGGTGGATCTGGGTGAGCAGGCCGCGAATGCGGTTGCTGGTTTGGGTAGCTTGGGCGGCCAGATCGTCGTCGAAGCCGCACAGCATGGTGAGCTCGGCCAGCGGTTCATCAGCCAGCCGCAGCGAGCGCAAGGTGTGCGGCATCGAGCGGGCGGCTTCGGCAATGATTGCCGCGTCGCGGGCGTCGGTCTTGGCTTCGCCGGCGTGCAGATCGGCGATGCGGCGCATGGCCAGCCCCGGCAGATAAGCGACCAGGACACCCGAGTCGCGAGCGACTGCCACCGGTAGCGCACCGATGGTGGCGGGTTGGTCGACGACGAACAGAAGCTGGCCGTGCGCCTTAAGTTCATTGATCAAGGCACGTAGTTTGGCTTCGTCATTGGGCAGCGCCTTGTTGTACAGGCGCTTGCCGCTGCGATCGAGCGCGACGGCGTGATGGTGGCCCTTGCCGACATCAACGCCGACAAAGACATCAATGGAATTGTGCTGAAGCGGTTCTTGCATGAAGGTGAGACGCAGTGAAACACATTGACCGGCAACATCGGTGGCAAGTCTCGGCATCCACGTTACGGACGGCCTCAGGAAGTCCTGGCCAAGCCCCTATCAGCGATCACCAGCCACCCACCAGGCCCGGTGACAACACCCCCCGGATCATGGACGACTGGGGGCAGCAATCATGCCGGGCCTGGCTGGCCAAAGCCCCGATTATTGGGGCACGAAGATAGTAACG
>NZ_JASATD010000088.1:0-1344 GCF_038440115.1 Ralstonia sp. OTU4908
GGGCCTGTCAGTAATTTCGTGTTCAAGGCATAACATGCTCGTAAGGAGACGTTATGCCACGCAAACCGAAAGCCAAGCCGGCGGACCTGCCGGCGATCCCTGCCGAACTGCTTGAGCAGTTCGGCAGCGGCCCGATGACGGCCGAAGCCATCAACGCGGCGACCCTGGCCCTCAAGAAGGCCCTGATCGAACGGGCGCTGGGCGGCGAGATGAATCACCATCTGGGCTACCCGCCAGGTGCGTCCAAGCCGGCCACGGTGAGCAATCAGCGCAACGGCACGGGCGCCAAGACGGTGCTGACCGAGGGCGGCCCGATCCGCATCGAGGTACCGCGCGACCGTGACGGCAGCTTCGCGCCGCTGCTCATCCCCAAACACGAACGACGCTTCAAGGGCTTCGACGACAAGATCGTCGCCATGTATGCCCGGGGCATGACCGTGCGCGAGATCCAGGGCTTCCTGCTGGAGCAATATGCGACGGACGTCTCGCCTGAGTTCATCAGCTCGGTCACCGACGAGGTGATGGCCGAAGTCACCGCCTGGCAGGCCCGGCCGCTCGATCCCATGTACCCGGTGGTGTTCTTCGACGCGCTGCGGGTCAAGATCCGGGAGGATGCCGTGGTGCGCAACAAGGCCGTCTATCTGGCGCTGGGGGTTCTGCCCGACGGCACGCGTGACATCCTGGGCCTGTGGATCGAGAACACCGAGGGTGCCAAGTTCTGGATGAAGGTGTTCAACGATCTCAAGACGCGCGGCGTGAACGACATCCTGATCGCCGTGACCGACGGCCTCAAGGGCATGCCCGAGGCGCTGGCAGCTGTGTTCCCCGCGACCACGCTGCAGACCTGCATCGTCCACCTGATCCGCAACAGCCTCGATTACGCGAGCTGGAAGGACCGTCGTGCGCTGGCGGCCGCGATCAGGCCGATCTACACAGCCCCGAGCGCAGAGGCCGCGCAGGCCGAGCTTGAGGCGTTTGCCGACGGCCCGTGGGGGCAGCGATACCCCACCGTCAGTGCCGCCTGGCGCAACGCCTGGGATCGCGTGATTCCGTTCTTTGCGTTCCCGCCGGCGGTACGCAAGGTGATTTACACGACGAACGCCATCGAGAACATCAACGCCCAACTACGCAAGATCATCAAGACCCGTGGCCACTTCCCGAGCGACGAAGCAGCAACAAAACTCATCTGGCTGGCACTGCGCAACATCACGGCCGGTTGGAGCCGTGCCGCTCACGACTGGAAGCAGGCGATGAACCAGTTCGCTATCCTCTACGCGGATCGATTCGTTCGACCGTCCGTGTGAATCTCAACCTCGCCTTGAACACGGAAATCCTGACACTCCC
>NZ_JASATD010000089.1:0-1325 GCF_038440115.1 Ralstonia sp. OTU4908
TGAATCGCCCCGGGTTTTGCGGAGGCTCTCACTCTTGAGAGAATGCGAGCCATGAGCAAGAACAACGCAAACAAGTTTTCCCCGGAAGTGCGCGAGCGCGCCGTGCGCCTGGTGCAGGAGTCGCGCGGCGAGTACCCGTCGCTGTGGGTGGCGGTCGAGTCCATCGCGCCCAAGATCGGCTGCTCGGCGCAGACGCTGCTGACCTGGGTCAAGCGCCACGAAGTCGACAGCGGACAGCGCGAAGGCGTCACCACCAGCGAGCGAGAACGCATCAAGGAGTTGGAGCGGGAGAACCGAGAGCTGCGCCGCGCCAACGACATCCTGCGCACTGCCAGCGCTTTTTTCGCGCAGGCGGAGCTCGACCGCAAGCTGAAGTCGTAAACACCTACATCGACCGGCACCGGGAGGTTTACGGGGTCGAGCCGATCTGCAAGGTGTTGCAGGTTGCCTCGTCGGCCTATCGGCGCCATGCCGCACGGCTGCGTGATCCGTCACGGCGCAGCGACCGTGCGCGTCGTGATGAACGGCTCATGCCGCAAGTCCAGCGAGTGTGGCAGGAGAACCATCGCGTCTACGGCGCCGACAAGGTCTGGCGGCAACTGAACCGCGAGGGCGTGACGGTTGCCCGCTGCACGGTCGAGCGATTGATGCGCGCCCAGGGACTGCAAGGTGTGCGGCGCGGCAAGCGGCTGCGAACGACCATCGCTGACGACGCCGCCAGTCGCCCGGTGGATCGCGTCAACCGGCAGTTCCGGGCCGACCGTCCCAATCAGCTCTGGGTCTCGGACTTCACCTACGTCTCGACATGGCAGGGTTGGCTGTACGTGGCCTTCGTCGTCGACGTCTACGCCAGGCGCATCGTCGGCTGGCGCGTGAGCAAATCCATGACGACGGACTTCGTGCTCGATGCGCTGGAGCAGGCCCTATACGCTCGCCAGCCTGGCAACGACGGTTCTCTGACCCACCACTCCGATAGGGGATCGCAGTACGTCAGCATCCGCTATAGCGAACGCCTGGCCGAAGCCGGCATCGAGCCGTCGGTCGGCAGCCGTGGCGACAGTTACGACAACGCCTTGGCCGAGACGATCAATGGCTTGTACAAGGCCGAGCTGATCCATCGCCGCGCGCCTTGGAAAACCAGGGAATCCGTCGAACTGGCAACACTGGAATGGGTCGCTTGGTTCAACCATAAGCGCCTGCACTCATCCATCGGCTATATCCCGCCCGCCGAGGCTGAGGCAAACTACTACAACCAACTCGGCAAAACCGCCGACGAGGCCGTTTTACTTTAACCAAACAGCCTCCGCGAAAACCGGGGCGATTCA
>NZ_JASATD010000090.1:0-1273 GCF_038440115.1 Ralstonia sp. OTU4908
CCATGACCCTACACCGGAATTAGTACCGTCCAGAAGTGGAGATTTCCGGCGTCGTTGATTCGTCCGCCGAGGTGTTTTTCCTTGCCTGACGGGCGAATTCGGCGGGTGTCGCCCACTGCAGTGCGGAGTGGGGACGGCTCTCGTTGTAGTACCTCCGCCAGTCGGCGATTTTGCTCCGAGCATCGTCCAAGGACAAGAACCAGTGCTCGTTCAGGCATTCCTGCCGGAACCGCCCGTTGAAGCTTTCCACCTTGGCATTGTCGGTCGGCGTGCCTGGCCGGCTGAAGTCGAGTTCCACGCCATGCTCGTATGCCCACCGGTCCATCGCCTTCGAGATGAATTCGCTGCCATTGTCCACCTTGATGGTCTGAGGCGCGCCGCGCTCGGCAACCACTGCGTCAAGCACTCGCACAACGTCTTCCCCCTTCAGGCTTTGGCCGACTTCGATGGCCAGGCTTTCTCTGGTGTAGTTGTCCACCACGGTCAACGCGCGCAGGCGCCGACCATCAAACAAGGCATCGGATACAAAGTCCATGCTCCAGATTTCGTTGATAGCCGTGACGATGCTCTTGGGCTGGCGTAGCCGCGCCGACTTGTTGCGCTTGGGACGCTTATGCCGCAGCGACAGACCTTCGGCCCGGTACAAGCGATAAACACGTTTGTGATTGTCTTTCCAGCCTTCCCGCTGCAGCATCACGTGCACCCGGCGATAGCCGTAGTGCACGCGTGTGGCCGCTATCTCTTTGATGCGTGCAAGCAATGCCGACGAGTCCCGAGCAACCGACCGATACCCATACAGCGAGCGTGACATGTGGAACAACGCGCAAGCCTTAGTCAGGCTCACACGATAGCGGTCACGCAACTCGTCAATCAGCGTGCGCTTGCGGGAAGGCTTCAGAGCTTTTTTGAGAGCACGTCCTGCAGCATGGCCTTATCCAGGCTCAGGTCCGCCACCAGCCGCTTGAGCTTCGCATTCTCCTCCTCGAGCTGCCGCATCCGGCGCAGCTCCGAAGGGCCGACGCCCCCGTACTTCTTCTTCCAGTTGTAGAACGTCGCTTCGCTGATGCCCAGCTTGCGGCACACCTCCTCGACCTTCGTACCCAGTTCCGCTTGCTTGAGCGCGAACGCTATCTGCGCCTCAGTGAACTTGCTCGTCTTCATGGCATGTCTTCCATTTCAAATCGTGAAAATCATGCCGGATTCTCTACTTCTCAGCGGTACTGTTTCTTGGTGTAGGGTCAACCACTGCCAACTTAAAAGCCAGCGTGTAGTC
>NZ_JASATD010000091.1:0-1221 GCF_038440115.1 Ralstonia sp. OTU4908
CTGGCCGACTGCCTGACCGACATGATCTACAAGGCCGGCCCGCAGCCGGGTTTTGTCATCGTGCTCGAGGGCCTGCCGTGCCAGCCGAAGTTCGACAAGGAAGCCCGCGAAGTGCTGCTAGACGTGTTCCGTGACGCGGCCGAGTTCTGGGCAGAGCGTAAGGTACAGTTCCGCGTGTTCTATTCGTTCGCCTGAGCCAGGCCGCTTGGCCGGTTGTTCGGCCCGGAAATGAAGAAGCCCGCAAATGCGGGCTTTTTTGTTTCACGATGACTCCAGCCCGGTAGTTCGCTGGACTGCGCCGTAGCTAGATACAGCAGGTTTATCAATAACTTACGCGCGTCCATCATATGCCGGTGCTTTCTGAAACTTGACCCGGTTTTCCCTCGCGCCGCTCCTATCTGGCTCCTGGAATCCGGGTTGTTCCGAGGAGTCATCATGGCAAAGATCAAGCTCACTAAGACCGCCGTGGAGTCGGCCCAACCCCAGGCCAAGGATGTTGAACTGCGGGATACCGTGGTGCCCGGCTTCCTGTGCAAGATTACCCCGACCGGCCGCCGGGTGTTCATGCTCCAGTACCGCACGAACTCCGGCCAGCCCCGCAAGCCCTCGCTGGGGCTGTACGGGGAGCTGACCGTCGAACAGGCACGAGTCAAGGCACAGGACTGGCTGGCCGAGGTTCGCCGGGGCGGCGACCCCGGCGGCGCCAAGGCCGAGGCGCGCAAGGCGCCCACGATGGCCGAGTTGTGCAAGAAGTTCATGGAGGACTACTCCAAGAAGCGCAACAAGCCCAGCACGCAGGACGGCTATCAGGGCGTCATAGACCGCAACATCATCCCGCTGCTGGGCCGCAAGAAGGTGCATGACGTGAAGCGGCCCGACATTGCCGGGCTGATGGAGAAACTGGCCTACAAGCCGACCGAGGCGAACAAGACCTTCGGCGTGCTGCGCAAGATGTTCAACCTGGCCGAAGTGTGGGGCTACCGCCCGGACGGCACGAACCCGTGCCGCCACGTCCCCATGTACCCGCCGGGCAAGGAAACCCGGCTCATCGTGGACGAGGAAATGGTGCGGATCTTCCGCCAGTTGGAGAAGCTGGAGGCGGAGGGGCTGGAGAACTACGTCATCCCGCTGGCGATCCGGCTGCAATTCGAGTTCGCCGCCCGGCGCTCCGAAATCTGCCCGCTCGAATGGAGCTGGCTGGACTTCGAGAACCGGCGCGTG
>NZ_JASATD010000092.1:0-1183 GCF_038440115.1 Ralstonia sp. OTU4908
CTTTGAGCGGCACATTCGCTCGGAGGTCAGGCCATGCCCTGGAGCACACGAGACACCATGAGCCTTCGTCAGGAATTCGTTCTATTGGCCCGGCAGGAAGGCTGTAACCGGCGCGAGCTGTGTCGGCGGTTCGGCATCAGCCCGCAAACCGGCTACAAGTGGCTGGCTCGTTACGTTGAGTCGGGGGACGCCGGACTGGCTGACCGGACGCGCCGTCCCTCGCACAGCCCGATGCGTACCGAGGCCGAGCTTGAACAGGCCGTCATCGCGTTACGCCAGCAGCACCCTGCGTGGGGCGGGCGCAAGATCAGCCGCCGCTTGGCCGACTTGGGCTGGAGTGATGTACCGGCGCCCAGCACCGTGACCTCCATCCTGCATCGGTATGGGTTGATTGCACCCGAAGCCTCAGACGCCTCCACGCCCTGGCAGCGCTTTGAGCACGCTGAACCGAACCAACTCTGGCAGATGGATTTCAAGGGCGGGTTCGCGTTGGCCGACGGCCAGCGCTGCTCGCCGCTGACCGTGATCGACGATCACTCCCGCTTCAACCTGGTGCTGGCGGCCTGCACGCAGACGCAGAGCGCGGTCGTGCAGCGTCACTTGCGCCAGGCCTTCGAGCGCTATGGGCTGCCGCTGCGCATCAACGCCGATAACGGCGCACCTTGGGGCAGTCCCACCCGGCCGGGGCAACTCACGGGCCTGGGCGTCTGGCTCATCCGCCTCGGTGTGCGCCTGAGCTACAGCCGCCCCGCCCACCCGCAGACCAACGGCAAGGACGAGCGCTTCCACCGCACGCTCAAGGCCGAGGCCCTGGCCGGGCGCTACTTCGCCTCTTGCGACGCGGTCCAGCACGCGCTGGATGCTTGGCGCACCGTCTATAACTGCGAGCGCCCGCACCAGGCCATCGACCTGGCCACGCCCATCACACGCTACCGGCCCAGCCCGCGACCGTATCCGTCTACGTTGGCACCGATCGAGTACAGCCCGCAGGACATCGTCCTCAACGTCGGATGGAATGGGGAGCTACGCTTCAGGAGTTGGCGCTTCAAGCTCTCCAATGCCCTGCACGGCTTGCCGGTGGCATTGCGCCCCGACCCTAAACACAGGGATCAATTCGATCTGTACTTCGTTCACCAACACCTTGGCCGTATCGATCTGAACCTGCCCGATGACTGCTGACATG
>NZ_JASATD010000093.1:0-1133 GCF_038440115.1 Ralstonia sp. OTU4908
TCCTTGTTACGCAGGATGCCGCCTTCGCCGCGCACGCCTTCCGTGATCAGCACGCCCGCGCCGGCCACGCCGGTCGGGTGGAACTGCCAGAACTCCATGTCTTCCAGCGGAACGCCTGCGCGCGCGGCCATGCCCAGGCCGTCACCCGTGTTGATGAAGGCGTTGGTGGAAGCCGCGTAGATCCGGCCTGCACCGCCCGTGGCGAACAGCGTCGTCTTGGCTTCGAGGATATAGACCTCGCCGGTTTCCATTTCCAGCGCGGTCACGCCCAGCACGTCGCCTTCTTGGTCGCGGATCAGATCCAGCGCCATCCATTCGACGAAGAAGTGGGTCTTGGCCCGCACGTTACGCTGATACAGCGTGTGCAGCAGCGCGTGGCCGGTACGGTCGGCCGCGGCGCAGGCACGCTGCACGGGCTTCTCGCCGTAGTTCGACGTATGGCCGCCGAACGGACGCTGGTAGATGGTGCCGTCGGCGTTGCGGTCGAACGGCATGCCGAAGTGTTCCAGTTCGTAGACCACGTTCGGCGCCTGGCGGCACATGAACTCGATCGCGTCCTGGTCGCCGAGCCAGTCGGAGCCCTTGACGGTGTCGTAGAAGTGATAGTGCCAGTTGTCTTCGCTCATGTTACCCAGCGAGGCACCGATGCCACCCTGCGCCGCAACGGTGTGCGAGCGGGTGGGGAACACCTTGGACAGCACGGCCACGGAGAGGCCGGCTTCTGCCAGCTGCAGCGATGCGCGCATGCCCGAACCGCCCGCACCGACGATCACGACGTCGAATTTGCGGCGCGGCAGCCCAGTCTTGACTGCGACCATGTCTTAAACCCTCCAGAGAATCTGAGCTGCGTAGCCCGCACAACCGACGAGCCACAGAATCGTCAACACTTGCAGCGTCAAACGCACTGCCACGGGCTTCACGTAGTCCATCCAGATGTCACGCACACCGATCCAGGCGTGATACGTGAGCGACACGAACGCCAGGAACGTCAGCATCTTCATCCACTGGTTGGAGAACAGCCCCGCCCAGCTTTGGTACGACGTGTCTTTCGAGAGCAGGAACGCCGCCAGCAGCACGACGGTGTAGACCGCCATGATCACCGCGGTGACGCGCTGCGCGAGGAAGTCCTTCAG
>NZ_JASATD010000094.1:0-1114 GCF_038440115.1 Ralstonia sp. OTU4908
TGCTTGGCGGTTTCAAGGATCAAGTGCAACACATTGCCTAGGATGTGTTGCATGGGACAAAGCTACGAACACCTGAGCGCCGAGGAGCGTGGTGCGATCTTCGCGATGAAGCTGGAGCAGCGAAGCACGCGGGAGATTGCGCGTGCACTGCAACGCTCAGCCAGCACGATCAGCCGGGAGCTTCGGCGCAACGGCTGGAAACCGGAACAAGAGCGTGGCCCAATGGGGCGGCCCACGATCGCCGGTGGCTACAATGCGGTGCGCGCCGGTCAGCGGGCCTCCAGATTGCGACGCAAGCCCCGTCGTGAGCGCAAGTTGTGCCGACAAGGCAAGCTGTGGCCTGAGGTGCGCCAATACCTGGAGAGACGCTTCTCGCCAGAGCAGGTGGCTGCACAGCTCAAACGTGTCCATCCCGGCGAACCTGCTTTGAACGTCTCCCACGAAACGATCTACCACGCTATTTATGCCGCGCCACGCGGTGCGCTGCGGCGCGAGTTGGTCAGCCTGCTGCGACAGGCGCACGGTGCCCGCAAGCCTCGCTCGCGCGGGCAGGACCGGCGCGGGCAACTCAACGACATGGTGAGCATTCATGTGCGCCCCCCTGAGGCCAACGATCGGCTGATCCCGGGGCACTGGGAGGGTGACCTGATCAAAGGGGCTGGTAACCGCTCGGCAGTCGGTACGCTCATCGATCGCAGCACCTTGTTCCTGATGCTGGTGAAGATCGACGGCAGTACCGCCGAGGCCGCCTTGCAGGCCTACAGCGCCGCGTTCGCGCCCTTGCCCGAGGAGTTGCGCAAGACGCTGACGTACGACCAGGGCAAGGAAATGGCGCTACATCGCAAGCTCGCCGAGGCGACAGGTATTCGGATCTACTTCTGTGACCCGCACAGCCCCTGGCAGCGCGGCATCTGCGAAAACACCAATGGTCTGCTGCGCCAGTACTTGCCAAAGGGAGCAGACCTCTCGGTGCTCTCACAGCGTCAGCTTGACGCGATTGCGCTGTCGATGAACACCCGACCGCGTAAAACACTCGGCTGGCGCACTCCCGCAGAAGCCTTCATTGAGAACTGCGCCAAGCACGGAATCGTCATTGACCCCGCTGTTGCACTTG
>NZ_JASATD010000095.1:0-985 GCF_038440115.1 Ralstonia sp. OTU4908
GGTATAGACACCGCACAGGGGCCGCGACGTTCGTTCTTGTCGACGCTGGCGGCCTTGGGGGACATGGAGCGCGATCTTGCGCGAGAGCGTGCTTTGGAGGGCCTGAACGGCGCGCGGGCACGCGGGCGGAATGGCGGGAAGAAGGAAAGCCTGTCGGAGCAGGAGCAAGCTCTACTTGTGCAGCGGCGCACCGAGGGTGCGAGCGTGCTGGAGATGTGCAACGAGTTTGGCATTGCCAAGGCCACCTACTACCGATACGTGCACAAGCTTGTCGCGGTAGACACGATGCATCACTACGGCTTGCAGAAAAGCGAGGCCACGCCCCTTGGAGAAGGAGCAGAACAATGAACGACGCCATGCAAGACCACCTGATCGTTGTCGACGCGGCTAACTCGGTGACACACCGTCAAAGACGGTTGATTGAGGATGCGCTAGAGATTGAGGCGGAAGACGCCAGAGAGGCAGGTGCGCTGGGCTACATGGCTCGCGCACTGGCTCAGGCTACCTTACCCCACACCGACCCGAAATTGCCGCCTGGAAGCCTCTACACGCGTGATACGGGGCGACTTACGCTGACGGTTGCCCCAACCAGCAAAAAGCACGGCATTCCCTACGGCACAATTCCGCGCGTCGTGATGGCTTGGATTTGTACCGAGGCGTGGTTGAAGAAGGATCGCGTTCTGTCTCTTGGTCACTCGCAAAAGGAGTTTCTGGAGAAGATCAAGATGAACAACAACGGGGCGGAGATTAAGCGCTTCCGTGAACAGGTCTTGCGGCTCTTCAAGTCCGTTATCTCGGTGGAGTATTCGGACGATCGCGAGGGAGACCTTTCGGCGCGGCTGATGATTTCCGATAAGTCGCACGTCTTCTGGCACCCAAAGCAGGACGATCAGCGGGCATTGTGGGAAAGCTCTCTGGAGCTGTCGGAGCGCTTCTACAAAGAGATTGTCTCGGCCCCAGTGCCGATTGACCTCCGGGTGTTCCA
>NZ_JASATD010000096.1:0-852 GCF_038440115.1 Ralstonia sp. OTU4908
AGGTTCATGCGGCGAGTCTGCCAGAACCCCAAGTCCTCTGGAAGGAAGCCAGTTTACGGCTTTGGGGGTATTACACGACCGTGATCGCGTGGTCGTGGGTGAGCGTCTGCCAAGGCAGCCCCGTCACCAGCGCACGCAATTGCTCGGGATTGAGCGCCGTGGCGATCGCCTGGTCGCCGTTCGTCCAGATGAAGCGCCCCTTGTTGAGGCGCCGCGCGGCCAGCCAGATGCCGAAGCCGTCGTAGACCAGCACCTTCATGCGCGTCGAACTCTTATTGGCAAACAGGTAGGCGTGGTGGGGGCGTGCCGCGCCGAACACCTTGACGACCCGCGCGAGGATCGTTTCGGTACCGGCGCGCATGTCCAGCGGCTCCACGGCCAACCAGATCGCGTCCACCCGAATCAACGCAACCACCCTTGCAGCCACTGGGCGCACTGCGCTGCGGCCGATCCCGGCCAGCGAAGACTGATCGTCGTCGCGCCACGGCGGACTTCGATCTGGATGTCCGGCACGGCAGTGGTCGGCTCGCCGATCCGCAACGGGATGAACTCGCCTTGCGGCACCCTCATCAACTCGCGGTCCTCAGGCGCGCCATTCTTTGCTTCCTGCTCGGCGACCCAGCGCCGCAGCAGATTCGCATTGAGGCGATGGTGCAGGGCTATCGCCGCGATCGAAACACCCGGCTGCATGCACTCCTGCACTGCCTTGGCCTTGAACTCGGCGCTATGCCGACGTCGGCGCCGTATTGGCGCGCTCTCTTCGATAGTGTCCACGTGTCCACCTAGAACTAGATGGACACGATGCTCCTTGCTACGCGGGTCCCCTTCAAGACGGGTTCACCGGGTGCTTAC
>NZ_JASATD010000097.1:0-842 GCF_038440115.1 Ralstonia sp. OTU4908
GGCGAGCGCTTCATGGAGCGCTATGCCCCGACGCTGAAGGATCTGGCGCCGCGTGACTTCGTGTCGCGCTCGATGGACCAGGAAATCAAGGAAGGCCGCGGCTGCGGCCCGAACGGCGACTACGTGCTGCTCGACCTGACGCACGTCGGCGCCGAGACCATCATGAAGCGCCTGCCGTCGATCCGCGAAATTGGCCTGAAGTTCGCCAACGTCGACGCCATCAAGGAGCCGATTCCCGTGGTGCCGACCATCCACTACCAGATGGGTGGCATTCCGACGAACTATCACGGTCAGGTCGTGGTGCCGAAGAACGGCAACCCGAACGAGGTCATCAACGGTTTCTACGCGATCGGCGAATGCTCGTGCGTGTCCGTGCACGGCGCCAACCGCCTGGGCACGAACTCGCTGCTCGACCTGGTGGTGTTCGGCCGTTCGGCGGGCAACCACATCATTGCGCAGAACCTGAAGAACCGCGAGCACAAGCCGTTGCCGGCCGACGCTGCCGACCGTGCGCTCTCGCGCCTGGCCAAGCTCGATTCGTCCAGCTCGGGCGAATACGCGCAGGACGTCGCCAACGACATCCGCCGCAACATGCAGTCGCACGCTGGCGTGTTCCGTACGCAGAAACTGATGGATGAAGGCGTCGAGCGCATCCTGGAAGTGGCCGAGCGCGCTGGCAACATCCACCTGAAGGACAAGTCCAAGGTGTTCAACACCGCGCGCGTCGAAGCGCTGGAAGTGGCCAACCTGGTGGAAGTGGCGAAGGCGACGATGGTGTCGGCTGCCGCCCGCAAGGAATCGCGCGGCGCACACGCCCACAGCGACTTCCCGAACCGCGACGA
>NZ_JASATD010000098.1:0-809 GCF_038440115.1 Ralstonia sp. OTU4908
CGACCAGATCAGGTCGTGCGTGCCGTTCTCTCCTTCGATCAGGCGGGCATAGACCGTGGCCGGGAACGAAGGATCGTCGAGGGTCACGGAGATGTACTCCCGCCCGGCCTCGCTGGTCTTCTTCCACGCCGCGCCGATGTCGTGGCTGGCGGCCTGCAGGCGGAAGTCCGGGGCCTTCTCGTTGTCCCCCTTGTCGTTGGGCACCAGCTTGACCTTGACTTTGAGCGTCAGGGTGCGAAGCGTGCCGGTGAAGCCGTCTTTGTCTGCGGTGAAGGTGCCGATGTTGGCCATGATGAAACTCCTTTTGGTGGAACAAGGTTCGCGCCCATCGCGTCCTTGTTGTGATCCGGCCGGCGGGGGACGGGCGGGCTGCACCGCTTGCGGTCGCAACGCAGTGGAGAGCCGGGAGGCGAAAAGAATTTGTCCCGCGAGGAATGCGCCGAACGCAGTGACAAAGCAGGGGAAATTGTTTTCGCCGGACGGTTGCAGCCATGAAGCCCGAGGCGCAGCCGCGCCACCGCTAGGATTCACAACAACACAAGGACGCCTTGGGCCGAACCGCATCGAAAGGAGGCAGGGCCGGCTCGGCATCCCCGCACGAAGGCAGCACCGGCTCGCCCACTGACGCGGGCCAGGTCAACCATCCGACGACAAGCGAGAACGCCCCGGCCGCACCTTGCGGCGCCGGTCTTGAGGCGTGGCGTGGAAGCTCCATAGCGATGCCGGGCGGGATGTCCGTGAACCGTCCTTCGTGACGTGATGGGCGAGAACCGCCAGCGTTGAGGACGGCACGCATTCGCACAACCTGC
>NZ_JASATD010000099.1:0-782 GCF_038440115.1 Ralstonia sp. OTU4908
GAGTTACCCTGGTCCGACGATGAAACGCTGTCCTGAATGCTCTGCCAGCAGGCCCTACAAACTGTCTGATGGACGGCTCAAGTGCCGCGCGTGCGGGAAGCGGTTTAGCTGGACTACGGTGTGGGACTCGGTCCGGCTGAGCAGTCGCGAGAAGACGCGTCTGCTGGAGTTGTTCGTGCTCGGCGTGCCGGTGTACCGGCAGCGTTTCGACTCGTCAGTCAGCGCCAAATCACGAGAACGCTTTTACCGGCTGATCCGCGCCTGCATGGCGCAGCAAGAGCAGTTGCGCGAGCCGTTCACTGGCGCTCTGGAATGCGACGAAACCACGTTTGGCGGGGCTCGGCACGGCAAACGGGGCTGGGGAGCAGCGGGCAAGGTGGTGGTCTTCGGCATCGTCAAACGCAACGGCGAAGTGAAGGCCGCACCGATCGCTCAGCACGATCAGGCGACCATCATGGAGCAGATCCAAGCCCATACCCGCGAGGGCTCGCTGTACTACACCGATGCGTGGCAGGCCTATGCCACCTTGCGACTACGAGGTGGTCATGTCGTGGTGCGCAAGGAGAAGGGCAAACCGGTTGGCCGGGACCACATCAACGGTATCGAGGGCTTCTGGAGTTACGCCAAGAATTGGCTCTATCCGTACCGTGGAGTACCCAGCAAATTCTTCCATCTTTATTTGGCTGAAACGTGTTACCGATTCAACCACCGCGATGAGGACCTGAAACCCTTGCTGCGTAAGCTTCTGCAGGCAACTCCCACCCTCGAAATTCAACCCATTT
>NZ_JASATD010000100.1:0-770 GCF_038440115.1 Ralstonia sp. OTU4908
CGCGCGTGAGGCCAAGGTCTGTGCGTTGGTCAACCACTTACGGCTGCGCCAGCCGCGCTTGGGTACGCGCAAGCTCCAGCACGTGCTGCGCACGCCCCTGGCCGAGGCAGGCATCCAGGTTGGCCGGGATCGCCTGTTCGATATCCTGCGTGCAGCCCGGCTGCTGGTCGTGCCGCAGCGGGCGTATCACAAGACCACACACAGTCATCATCGCTTCCGGCGCCATCCCAATCTGCTCAAGGACGGCCCGAACCAGGTCATCCCCACCGGGCCGGAGCAGGTCTGGGTGGCCGACATTACCTATCTGCCGACCGCCCAGCGCTGTGCGTACCTGAGTCTGGTGACTGACGCCTACTCGCGCAAGATCGTGGGCTACCGCGTGCATGACAGCCTGCATGCCGAGTCGGTCGCCCAGGCGTTGAAGATGGCGCTGAAGACGCGCCATACGCGACAGCCTCTGGTTCATCACTCGGATCGGGGCATCCAATACTGTTCAGCCGAGTACCAGCGCATCCATCAGCGGCACGGCATCACGTGCTCCATGACCGACGGCTACGACTGCTACCAGAATGCCCTGGCCGAACGGGTCAACGGCATCCTCAAAGGGGAGTTGCTGCTCAAGCGCCCCGCCGACCTAGAGCAGGCCGCACGCATGGTGGCGCAGGCCGTGCATATCTACAACCACGAACGGCCTCATCTGGCCTTGAAATACAAAACGCCCGATGCGGTGCATCGGGCGCTCGGAGACTGAGCACAGTGTCAACCTATGG
>NZ_JASATD010000101.1:0-600 GCF_038440115.1 Ralstonia sp. OTU4908
TTGCATGGGGTCGCCATCATCCCGTGCCGCCATGGCCGCGCGGTCATCGCAGCCGGCAAGCAGGGCGAGGCTGATCAGCAAAAGTGACCTGATCGATTGGGTTTTCATAAACCGTTGCTCCGATTAAAGAACAGGGCTGATGTGATTGATTTGTTCGCAGGAGACTTCATTGGCTTGTCTCCCCTTGCTTTCTGGGTTCGGCTTCGCGGGCCAATTCGGCTTCTCGGGCGATCTTCATTTGACGTTGCTTCTCGCGACGCTCTTCGTCTTGGCGGGTGAGTTCTTCGTCCACCGTTCCAGTGGCTACATAAGGGTCGCCGTCAGTTGGTTTGACTTCAAGACTGTTGTGTCCATTTGCGTTACCGTCCTGCACCATCAGCTTCACGCGGTCTCCGGGAAGAAAGATGGCAAAGAGTGCGCCTGCCCTTGGGCCATACTCGGGCATCTCTGCTTCGGCTTTGTACCAAGCCCCCCAAGCAATACCGTCTAGCTTCTTGTTGGCAATCCATCGCACCGTGACCTTCAGGCCAGGACGCCATTTCTTGGGAAAGGCGGCGCAACACGTTTCCTTGCCTCCTCCGGATGGCATGTTGTCTGGGG
>NZ_JASATD010000102.1:0-597 GCF_038440115.1 Ralstonia sp. OTU4908
GCCAAATATTCAGCCTGCGCGCCCCGATAACATGCCGTCTGGTGGCGGGGGGACAAATGCTGCGCTTCCTTCCCCAAGAAATGGCGCCCCGGCTTGAGGGTAACGGTGCGGTGGATTGCCAACAAGAAGCTAGACGGTATTGCGTGGGGGGCTTGGTACAAAGCCGAAGCGGAGGTGCCGGAGTATGGCACCGCCACCTACGGGATGTGGGCCATCTTTCTGCCGGGCGATCGAGTCAAGATCATGATCAAAGATGGCAACGCAAACGGGCATAACCGTGTATGGGCTCGCCCTGCTGATGATGACCCTTATGTAGGAACCGGGACAGTCGACGAGGAACTCACGCGTCAAGACGAAGAGCGTCGCGAGAAGCAACGTCAAATGAAGATCGCTCGGGAAGCCGAGTTGGCCCGCGAGGCCGAACTCAGTAAGCAACATGAGACCACCCAATGAAGTCTCCTGCGAACAAACCAATCACATCCGCCTGTTCTTGAATTGGAACATCAGCCTATGAAAACCCAATCAATCAGGGCACTGTTGCTGATCAGCCTCGCCTTCCTTGCCGGCTGCGATGACCGCGCGGCCATGGCGGCACGG
>NZ_JASATD010000103.1:0-531 GCF_038440115.1 Ralstonia sp. OTU4908
GCACCGCTTCTGGGCACTGCGCGAATCCTTCGCCGAGAGCTTCAGAATTTGCCAGCTCGGCAAGTCCTCAAACCCGCTCGTTTCGCTCTTTGATCTGATTTTCTTGCCCTTCGCATTGCTGGATACCGTCTGCCGCTGGCTCACGCTCATCACCTGCAGCAACCCCGTATGGCCCCCCGAGATCGAAGCCGCCTGCAAACCTGAGCCGAACGACCCGTACGCCCGCCCCTATGCCGATGATTTTGTCGGCTTTGCCAGCGGTCCCTACGGCCAGCCCTCGCGCAGTGACATCGACCGGATGCTGGCGCTGGAGAAATACCGGCGGCGGGAAGGGGTCCTCACACGCGCCGAGGCGGAAGCGCTGATCCGGAAGCAAGCAGAGGCCGGTGCATGAGGCCGATGCCATCAATGAACGTCGGCGTCCGCATTGTGGACGACCCCGCCACCCTGAAGTGGGCACAGCGCTGCCGCTTCAGCGCACCCGGTGGCGAACCCAAGTTCCCCAGCATGGAAGACGAGTCGTTTGCCTTC
>NZ_JASATD010000104.1:0-479 GCF_038440115.1 Ralstonia sp. OTU4908
CTTGCTGCTGGGGCTCTGGCGGTGGTCGATATCAGCGTCGAATCCAGCGCGCGCGTGCGCTGTCAGGCAACGCCTCGTCACGTTTGGGTTGGCCTTCGCGCTTGCCCTGCTGGCCGCTTCCGCCTTGAAGTGGTGGCTGGATTTCCCACGGCCACCGGCGGTACTCGGCCACCTCGTGCACGTCATTGGTGAGCCGGAACTGCACTACAGCCTGCCGAGCGGGCACTCGACGTTCGCAGCGCTTGTGGTCGGGGCACTCTGGCCCTTGGTGGGTTTTCGGGGGCGTCTCGCGTTGGTGTTCTACGCCGCGTTGGTCGGGTGGTCGCGTGTTGCCGCCGGGATGCATTTCCCGGCGGATGTGGTCGCCGGCTGGATGCTCGGGGCTAGCAGCGTCGCTATAGCAGGGTTGTTGCGCTCAGCATTGATGTCACGACAAGGCGCCCTCGTGAAGGGACTTTCTGGCTGATTCCGCAGCATGC
>NZ_JASATD010000105.1:0-477 GCF_038440115.1 Ralstonia sp. OTU4908
AGGAGGGCGATTACCACGGTAGGGTTCATGACTGGGGTGAAGTCGTAACAAGGTAGCCGTATCGGAAGGTGCGGCTGGATCACCTCCTTTAAGAGCGTGCATCCGACGTTAGGCGTCCACACTTATCGGTTTGTTTGATGTTACAGCCAAGGGTCTGTAGCTCAGGTGGTTAGAGCACCGTCTTGATAAGGCGGGGGTCGTAGGTTCAAGTCCTACCAGACCCACCAAGTTACGGACGGTGGAAGAAGTTCTCTGCCGTGACTGGGGGATTAGCTCAGCTGGGAGAGCACCTGCTTTGCAAGCAGGGGGTCGTCGGTTCGATCCCGTCATCCTCCACCATTACCTTTTGGTTACCAAACGCAAGCATCGACGCGGTGTCGATGGTGTTTGCGTTTGGCCTAGCCAAGACGAGCGTAAAAGTTCGGCTGTTCTTTAACAATATGGAATGTAGTAAAGGTGTCGCGGTGCGTTGATGAG
>NZ_JASATD010000106.1:0-445 GCF_038440115.1 Ralstonia sp. OTU4908
CGGGTGTGCGCTCAAGCGCATAGGCGAAGACATCAGCGAGAAGCTGGACTACACGCCGGGCACGTTCACTGTGGAGCGTCACATCCGTGGCAAATGGGTGTGCGATCAGTGCGAGACGCTGGTGCAGGCGCCGGTGCCGCCCCACGTCATCGACAAAGGCATCCCGACGGCCGGGCTGCTGGCACATACGCTGGTGTCCAAGTTCGGCGACCACCTTCCCCTGTATCGGCAGGAGCGGATCTATGCGCGCGCCGGTCTGGCCATCCCGCCGTCGACGCTGGGCGCGTGGGTGGGTATCTGTGGCGTGCGTCTGCAGCCGCTGGTGGACGCCCTGCAAGAAGAGGTTCTGACCCACGGTGTTCTGCAAGCCGACGAAACACCAGTGCAGATGCTCTCGCCCGGCAATGGCAAGACGCACCGCGCCTACCTGTGGGCCTATGCGCCA
>NZ_JASATD010000107.1:0-423 GCF_038440115.1 Ralstonia sp. OTU4908
ACCGGCAGCCCCGGCAGCGGGCGCAGCACGATCTTCTCGGGCAGCTCACGCATGTTGGTCAGGCACGCCAGACCATTCTTGCCGTTGATGTTCATGGCGTCGGAGCCGCACACGCCTTCGCGGCACGAACGACGGAACGCGATCGACTCGTCCAGCTTCTTCAGCTTGACCAGCGCGTCGAGCAGCATGCGCTCGTGACCGTCGAGTTCTACCTCGTAGGTCTGCATGCGGGGCGCTGCGTCCTTGTCCGGATCGTAGCGATAGACTTCAAAAATACGCTTCATTTTTGCGGGTCCTTCTTATCCGTTAGAACGTACGCGCCTTGGGCGGCACCGATTCCACCGACAGCGGCTTCAACTGCACGGGCTTGTAGTCCAGGCGGTTGCCTTCGGAATACCACAGCGAGTGCTTCATCCAGTTTTC
>NZ_JASATD010000108.1:0-415 GCF_038440115.1 Ralstonia sp. OTU4908
AAGGCCCATTGCCACTTATACCAAACAGAAAGGAAAGCCGCTGGGTTATTGGGAGAAGCAGCACCGGCTCCATATCGACAAGCCTGCATATATAAAAGAAATAGAAGAAATGGGCAATGTGTATAGCATTAACTCAACCTATCTAGAGATCATTGACGATGCCCATGACAGAATACAAGCCATTGGCTTCGCTTGGATCACAGGAATCGCCACTTCCGCAATAGCCGGATTTATGGGCAAATTCTTTATCACACTGCCCTCAATTCACTCACCAGAAATTAAGGCTCAAGACGGATATTGGCCTCTTGTAATCATTTTCGCATCCGTTTTTTCGGCAATGGCACTCCTGTTCTTCCTGCTCGGGCTGGACATCATGCGCCGCAACCTCTTCGCCCTAAAACGCCGCCCCATCCGT
>NZ_JASATD010000109.1:0-415 GCF_038440115.1 Ralstonia sp. OTU4908
TTCATGCCGCCGCCTCCGCAAGCTGGCGCGCGCCCGTGATGGCCTGGCGCCGGCTGGCCACCAGTTCGGCCGCATCGCGCACCGGCTTGTCCTCGGTGTGGACGTAGTGCATGAACATCGCTACGGTCTTGTGGCCCGTCAGCTTCATGCCCACTTTGGTCGGCACGCCCGAATTGGCAATGTCGGTCGTCGAGCGATGGCGGATGCCGTGCGTGCCGACGTGCGGGACGCCGGCGGCCTTGAGCACCCGGCACCAGCCGCCATAGTGCTCGCCAAAGGTCAGGTGCTTGGCCGGGTCGTTCGGCGATGGCAGGACGTAGGGGCAGCCCTCCCGGCGCGGCGCCGTCGAAAGCAGCCGATAGGCTTCCTCGCTCATGGGCTTGGAAATGCCGCCGACCTTGCTGTCGGGCCACAC
>NZ_JASATD010000110.1:0-406 GCF_038440115.1 Ralstonia sp. OTU4908
GCGGATGGGGCGGCGCTTCAGGGTAAAGAGGTTGCGGCGCAGGATGTCGTATCCGACAGTGCTGAAAAAGGCGGTGAACGCCACGAATGTGACCACACCCAGAATCGTCCAGAACCAATAGCCGTCTTGAGCCATTGTTTGAGGGCTATCGACAAAAGGGCCGGCCACCCACATGCCACACCAACCCAACGAGAATGCCGTGGCCGCTATGCAAATCACTGATCCCAGCCCCATGATCTGAATTTGGTCCTGCGCGTCATCGATGATTTCCAGACAAGTGGAGTCGATGCGATACACATTGCCCATTTCTTCCACGGTTTCAAGCACGGGACTGTCAATGCGAAGCCGATGTTGCATCTCCCATTCGCCAAGCGGCTTGCCTTTCTGCTTGGCATAGATCGACTGC
>NZ_JASATD010000111.1:0-354 GCF_038440115.1 Ralstonia sp. OTU4908
GGGGGACGGGGCAAATCGGCGCGCGGAGCGGGTCAGTCCACCGAACCCATCCAGGGCATGACTTCAGACTTTCGCGCGCGAAAGTCCAAAATCGGCCGTTTCGCACGCGAAAGGACGCCCATGAACCTCCAGCACCTGATGGCACTGTCACCCTGGCGCAGCCAGTGGGTGACAAAGCGCGTATCCCGCACGGCCGTGCATCGCTCGGGCTTGGTGGCCAGCATCGGCCCGCAAGGGCTCGTGCTGGACAACCAGCAGCAGGTCGATGGCCAGCGCTGGCAGCTCGATGCCTTGCGCGATCAGGCCGACCAGCTCTGGCGCGAAGGCCGCATGTAGGCAAGCGGCAGCGCGCAG
>NZ_JASATD010000112.1:0-341 GCF_038440115.1 Ralstonia sp. OTU4908
AACCGGGCGGAGAAGGAGGCTAACTCGCTGCGCTCAGACAGGCCTCCTTCTTTTTTCCGCCCGCTTACAGAAATTCAAGGCGCCATCTAGGGCAGGAACGTCAACGGCCACACCGTTGGCGTGCCGATGTGAGCGCTGAAACTCGCGCTCAGTGCAGAGCGATGGACGATGAACGACGGACACCGAACGACGGGTTCGGCATGCAACACGAAGTGGCGCGCTGGCAAAAGATGGTGTGCTTTTCCCTTGCCCTAGATGGCGCCTTGAATTTCTGTTGCAGGGAGGAAAAAGAGGGGAGGCCTGTCTGAGCGAAGCGAGTTTGCCTCCCCTCCCTCCCTGCG
>NZ_JASATD010000113.1:0-331 GCF_038440115.1 Ralstonia sp. OTU4908
TGCCGGCCACCGCTTGAGGCTGTAGCCAATGGCCCGCGCGATCGCCGAGCCTTCTGGGACGCGGCGTCGTTGTTCCTCGAGCCAGGTGTGCAGCCGCTCTAGAATCGGGCCAGCCCTTTGTTGCCGCGCTGCCAGGCGCTGGTCCGGCTGGGCATCCCGCACTTCCGCCTCGATCTCGTACAAGCTCACGATGTAGCGCAGCGCCTGGCCCGCCAATTCGCTCTTGTGCTTGTCGTGCAGTTCAAAGTACTTGCGGCGTGCATGGGCCATGCAACCGATCTCGGTGATGCCGCCATCGAAGCTGGCCTTGTAGCCGGCGAAGTCATCACAC
>NZ_JASATD010000114.1:0-331 GCF_038440115.1 Ralstonia sp. OTU4908
ATGTGATGACTTCGCCGGCTACAAGGCCAGCTTCGACGGTGGCGTCACTGAGATCGGTTGCATGGCCCATTCGCGGCGCAAGTTCTTTGAACTGCACGACAAGCACAAGAGCGAATTGGCGGGCCAGGCACTGCGCTACATGGTGAGCTTGTACGAGATCGAGGCGCAAGTGCGGGATGCTGAGCCAGACCAGCGCCTGGCAGCGCGGCAACAAAGGGCTGGCCCGATTCTAGAGCGGCTGCACGCCTGGCTCGAGGAACAGCGACGCCGCGTCCCAGACGGCTCGGCGATCGCGCGGGCCATTGACTACAGCCTCAAGCGGTGGCCGGCT
>NZ_JASATD010000115.1:0-324 GCF_038440115.1 Ralstonia sp. OTU4908
TGGCTTCTGACCTACAAGGGTGATGGTTTGGGTCACGAAGACATCCTTAATGACGAAGGCGATTGAGGAAAATATTCCGCTCGGTAGTGTATATGATAGTGACATATGTTGCTCCTGTTTAAAAGCAACATACAAAGTCCTATGTGGATGTCAAGAGGAAGCAACGAACTAGAAAGCTCATTCTATCAATTTAATACACTAGTCTTATTGCTTATTTTTGGGTGATACCGAAAGATCATCATCATGATTCTGTTCTTGCAGAGATTCCTGAGCACCCGGTGCAGGCTCTTGTCCCCAAGGCAATCCTGAGCCAATGATCAAGGC
>NZ_JASATD010000116.1:0-308 GCF_038440115.1 Ralstonia sp. OTU4908
GTAAGCACCCGGTGAACCCGTCTTGCCAGCTAGGTGGCGCTGGGCGTCCAGCGATGCGGGAGCAGTTCGGCGATGTCGGCCGCCTTGTGGGTCGGCAGTCGCGTGAGGACGTCTTTCAGATAGGCGTAGGGATCGTGCCCGTTGAGCTTGGCCGATTGGATCAGGCTCATGACGGCAGCCGCGCGTTGACCGGCGCGCAGTGAGCCTGCAAACAACCAATTGGAGCGACCCAGGGCAACCGGCCGGATCTGTCGCTCGACGTGGTTGTTGTCGATGGGCACCGTCGGGTCGTCGAGGTAACGCACGAG
>NZ_JASATD010000117.1:0-296 GCF_038440115.1 Ralstonia sp. OTU4908
GCAGGGACATCGGGGTTCTCCAGGCGGATGTGATTTCTGCGAAGCCGCTACTGTAGGTTGCTTGATCCGATCAAAAAACCACCTATGATGCGCATATTTGTTTCTCCAATCGATCAAATATGGATCGCATCACGTCGGCCGAAGTGTTTGTGGCGATTGTCGAGCGCGGCAGCCTGAGCGCCGCCGCCGAAGCGCTCGACATGTCGCGCGCGATGGTCACGCGCTATCTGGCGCAGATGGAGGCGTGGGGGGGGGGGGGGGGGGGGGGGCCCGCCCCCCCCCCCCCCCCCCCCCCG
>NZ_JASATD010000118.1:0-290 GCF_038440115.1 Ralstonia sp. OTU4908
CTGAACCGTAAGACCCGCCGCATCTACGCCATCCGCACCAAGGACCCTGACGGCGTCTGGGAGGTGCCCTGGAGCAACGACGAGTTCTTCTGCATTGGCAAACGCAAGGTTGGTGGCCTCAAGCGCGCCTATGACATGTACGACGTCCGTCATTACACGCTGGACGAACAGGGCAACGTGGTGCGGGCCTTTGTGCTTGGGCAAATGGTCTTCACCCTCGAGCAGGCTCAACTGCAATGGGAGTACTTCCGACGCTATATGCAAGACGGGCCGGCCAACCTGCCCGAGCC
>NZ_JASATD010000119.1:0-273 GCF_038440115.1 Ralstonia sp. OTU4908
TCCCCCATTTTTCGCGCGCTGGGAATGCGCCAGGTCGGCTGATGCCGAAGCCCGTTCCGATGCGGCCGGCCGGCGAGCGTTGTGAAAAGCTGGCTTGCAGAGAGGGGGGTGTTCCTTCGCGTGCCGGCCTGGGTCTGGCGTTGATGGTGATACCCGCTACTCGGTCCCGCGAGTCGCGCTGAGTCGCGCTGAGTCGCGCGGCAACCGCCCGGACTCCTGCCGGCCGCCCTACTCCTACCGATCCTGCACAGGCGCGGACACTCCTGACGCTAG
>NZ_JASATD010000120.1:0-270 GCF_038440115.1 Ralstonia sp. OTU4908
GTGGACGACGGCAGGAGCGCTTCCAGTTCGGTCTCAATCGCCTCGAGGTCTGCGTCGATGGCTTCGTCCAGCAGACTCGCCTGCTCAGGCGTCAACTGCTCGCTGCGCTTGCCGAACTTCCAGCGCTTGTGGATGGCCAGCTCGTGTGTGAGTTGGTCGATCTTGGCTTGCCGGTAACGCAGCTCCCGGTCCTTCTCGCCGACCTGGGCCATCAACTGCGCCGCCAGTGTGCGCAGTTCGTCCGGGCTCAGGGCATCGAGGTTGGCGGGC
>NZ_JASATD010000121.1:0-266 GCF_038440115.1 Ralstonia sp. OTU4908
TCTCCTTTCGGAGCGGTTCGGCCCAAGGCGTCCTTGTCTCGTTGTGAATCCTGGCGGGGGCGCGGCTGCGCCTCGGGCTTCATGGCTGCAACCGTCCGGCGAAAACAATTTCCCCGCCGCTGCGCGGCTTCCTCGCGCAGCAAATTCTTTTCGCCTCCCGGCTCTCCACTGCGTTTCGACCGCAAGCGGTGCAGCCAGCCCGTCCCCCGCCGGCCGGATCACAACAAGGACGCGATGGGCGCGAACCTTGTTCAACCGAAAGGAGA
>NZ_JASATD010000122.1:0-263 GCF_038440115.1 Ralstonia sp. OTU4908
TCCAACGGCCAAACCATCGACCACGGGTGCAGTAGGAACCAGCAGCACAACGCGAAGCAAAGCGAGCAACACCGCAACAAACAAGAGCCACCTAGGACAGCACACAGATTGTGTGGCCGTACCTTGCCCTAGATGGCGCCTTGAATTTGTGTAAGCGGGCGGAAAAAGGAAGGAGGCTGTTTGAGCGCAGCGAGTTTGCCTCCTTCCCCGCCCGGTTACACAAATTCAAGGAAGGGGTCGCCATCTCGGGCGCGCCTTTCTTT
>NZ_JASATD010000123.1:0-262 GCF_038440115.1 Ralstonia sp. OTU4908
ACCCACCAACCTCGATGCCCTGAGCCCGGACGAACTGCGCACACTGGCTGCGCAGTTGATGGCCCAGGTCGGCGAGAAGGACCGGGAGTTGCGGTACCGGCAAGCCAAGATCGACCAGCTCACACACGAGCTGGCCATCCACAAGCGCTGGAAGTTCGGCAAGCGCAGCGAGCAACTGACATCTGAACAGGCGAGTCTGCTGGACGAAGCCATTGACGCAGACCTCGAGGCGATTGAGACCGAACTGGAAGCGCTCCTGCCG
>NZ_JASATD010000124.1:0-261 GCF_038440115.1 Ralstonia sp. OTU4908
GGCGCGCCCGAGATGGCGACCCCCTCCTTGAATTTTCGTAACCGGGCGGAGAACGGGAAAACTCGCTGCGCTCAGACAGTTCCCGTTCTTTTTTCCGCCCGCTTACGAAAATTCAAGGCGCCATCTAGGGCAGGGACGTCAACGGCCGAACCGTTGGTATGCACGCCCAAGTGGCTCCTGCTGGTTGCTGTGTTGCTCGCTGTGCTTCGCGTTGTGCTGCTGGTGCCAACTGCACTTGTGGTCGATGGTTTGGCCCTTGGA
>NZ_JASATD010000125.1:0-257 GCF_038440115.1 Ralstonia sp. OTU4908
TTGTAACCGGGCGGAGACGGGAAAAACTCGCTGCGCTCAGACAGTTTCCCGTCTTTTTTCCGCCCGCTTACAAAAATCCAAGGCGCCATCAAGGGCAGGAAAGTCAAAGGCCACACCGTCGGTGTGCTGGCCTGGGTGGCACTGGTTTGCTGCTGGTGTTGCTCGCTTTGCTTCGCGTTGTGCTGTTGGTGCCTATTGCACTGGTGATCGATGGTTTGGCCTTTGACTTTCCTGCCCTATGCGGCGCCTTGAATTTC
>NZ_JASATD010000126.1:0-253 GCF_038440115.1 Ralstonia sp. OTU4908
AACACTCAGCCCTTGGACGAGCTTTTGCGTGAGGACCTGCCCAAAGGCTTTTTTACGACGCGCACCCCATGCTCTTTCTGGATCACGTCGATCACCGCCTCGAACAGACGTGCCTTCTCTTGGGCCTCCCGCAACTGCACTTCCAATTCCTTGATGCGCTGCTCTGGCGTGAGCGACTTGCGCTGGCTGCTTTGATTTTCCATCGTGGTTTTGGCCTCCGCCGAGGCGCTCCAGTCCTGTCGTCCGTGCTTGC
>NZ_JASATD010000127.1:0-253 GCF_038440115.1 Ralstonia sp. OTU4908
CACACTCAGCCCTTGGACGAGCTTTTGCGTGAGGACCTGCCCGAAGGCTTTTTTACGACGCGCGCCCCATGCTCTTTCTGGATCACGTCGATCACCGCCTCGAACAGGCGTGCCTTCTCTTGGGCCTCCCGCAACTGCACTTCCAATTCCTTGATGCGCTGCTCAGGCGTGAGCGGCTTGCGCTGGCTGGTTTGATTTCCCATCGTGGTTTTGGCCGCCGCCGAGGCGCTCCAGTCCTGTCGTCCGTGCTTGC
>NZ_JASATD010000128.1:0-233 GCF_038440115.1 Ralstonia sp. OTU4908
GCCTGCAGCAGACCGGCCGGGCCGACGAACTTGTCCGGGTTCCACCAGAACGACGGGCACGACGTCGAGCAGCTCGCGCACAGAATGCACTCGTACAGGCCGTCAAGCTCTTCGCGCTCTTCCGGCGACTGCAGGCGCTCCTTCTCGGGCGGCGGCTCGTCGTTGATCAGGTACGGCTTGATCGAGTGGTACTGGTTGAAGAACTGCGTCATGTCGACGATCAGGTCGCGCAC
>NZ_JASATD010000129.1:0-226 GCF_038440115.1 Ralstonia sp. OTU4908
ATACAGGGGAAGGTGGTCGCCGAACTTGGACACCAGCGTATGTGCCAGCAGTCCGGCCGTCGGGATGCCTTTGTCGATGACGTGGGGTGGCACCGGCGTCTGCACCAGCGTCTCACACTGATCGCACACCCATTTGCCGCGGATGTGACGCTCCACGGTGAACGTGCCCGGCGTGTAGTCCAGCTTCTCGCTGATGTCTTCGCCAATGCGCTTGAGCGCACACCCA
>NZ_JASATD010000130.1:0-221 GCF_038440115.1 Ralstonia sp. OTU4908
TTATCTGCACCATTTCTGCGCTGGCATCCGTTACCTGATCCTCGATCTGCATATCGGCATCGACAAGACCTCGGCCTCCAAGTCGGCTGTGAGCGTGCTGATCGTCAGCCTGCTGCTGACCGTCGTGTTCGGCGCCAAGCTGTTCGGCCTGTTCTGAGGAGTCCCTGATGGCAAATAACAATATTGGTCCCAAGCGCCTCGTTGTGGGCGCGCACTACGGT
>NZ_JASATD010000131.1:0-221 GCF_038440115.1 Ralstonia sp. OTU4908
CTATCTGCACCATTTCTGCGCCGGCATCCGTTACCTGATCCTCGATCTGCATATCGGCATCGACAAGACCTCGGCCTCCAAGTCAGCTGTGAGCGTGCTCATCGTCAGCCTGCTGCTGACGGTCGTGTTCGGCGCCAAGCTGTTCGGCCTGTTCTGAGGAGCCTCTGATGGCAAATAACAATATCGGTCCCAAGCGCCTCGTTGTGGGCGCGCACTACGGC
>NZ_JASATD010000132.1:0-221 GCF_038440115.1 Ralstonia sp. OTU4908
AAAGAAAGGCGCGCCCGAGATGGCGACTTCCCCTTGGATTTGTGTCGCGGGAAGGGAGGGGAGGCAAACTCGCTACGCTCAGACAGGCCTCCCCTCTTTATCCTTCCCGCAACAAAAATCCAAGGCGCCATCAAGGGCTCAACGTCAAAAGAGAAAGGCCAACCCTTCGCGCGGTTGGCCTTGTCGTTTGGGCTGGCGCCCAGAGGGTGTGGCTTTTGTCT
>NZ_JASATD010000133.1:0-219 GCF_038440115.1 Ralstonia sp. OTU4908
CGGCAGGAGCGCATCTATGCGCGCGCCGGTCTGGCCATCCCGCAATCGACACTGGGCGCGTGGGTGGGCATCTGTGGCGTGCGTCTGCAACCGCTGGTGGACGCCCTGCAAGAAGAGGTTCTGAGCCACGGTGTTCTGCACGCCGACGAAACGCCAGTGCAGATGCTCGCGCCCGGCAATGGCAAGACGCACCGCGCCTACCTGTGGGCCTATGCGCCG
>NZ_JASATD010000134.1:0-218 GCF_038440115.1 Ralstonia sp. OTU4908
ATTTCCATGCCAGAGCTGCTGCGCCGGCACGCGGGAATGCGCGGCGCTTGCTGGCAAGCGCCTGGCGCGGTGCCGGCCGCCGCGCCTGGTTCGCGGCGCGCGAAAAATGGGGAAGCGACCGGCCCGCAAGAGGCAGGGGCGCGGTGCGGTTGTCCACGGGCCGCCAGCGGCGGACGGTGGGCAACCGCATCCCCATTTCCACGCCAGAGCTGCCGCGC
>NZ_JASATD010000135.1:0-217 GCF_038440115.1 Ralstonia sp. OTU4908
TTTCTTACGGTTTCGTTCGAATTTACCTTGTGAATCAATAAGTTGGGGAAATGCTGATTTCGTAAGAGCACGTCCTTTTCGTGCCGAATCTTACGGTTTCAGGCCGCCGGCCCCGCCACCCCGAGCTGTGTCCGGTAGTCAGTCAGTAGCGTCTGCTGGGCTTCGAGCCGTGCAGCCAACCTGGCCAACTCGGTCGCCGTCTGCTCACGTTCCGCAC
>NZ_JASATD010000136.1:0-216 GCF_038440115.1 Ralstonia sp. OTU4908
AATCTGGCGGTTTCTTCTGAATTTCCTTTTTAGATCAGTGACTTGGAGGTTCAGCGATTTCGTGGCAACCGTCCTTTTGATGCAGAATCTGGCGGTTTCATGCCGCCGGCCCCGCCACCCCGAGTTGCGTCCGGTAGTCAGTCAGTAGCGTCTGCTGGGCTTCGAGCCGTGCCGCCAGCTTGGCCAACTCCGTCACCGTCTGCTCACGTTCCGCAC
>NZ_JASATD010000137.1:0-210 GCF_038440115.1 Ralstonia sp. OTU4908
GGTATTTCTCGGCGCCTCGCGCTACACGGCCTCGCACAGACCCGCTACTCGGTCCCGCTGGCCGCACTAGCCGTGCGACAACCCCTTCCTTCCTGCAAGCGCACCACCATCGCCGCCAAGGCAAGAGCGGGACACTCCTAACGCTAGTCGTCGCATGCCTTCACGATGAACGCACACACGTTCGCCAGCGCAATGCCGCCGAGAAATACC